>JBAQHA010000476.1:0-8865 GCA_049288075.1 Oricola sp. | reverse complement strand
CGAAATCGATCGAGGCCGACGTCATCGAGGCGCTGAAGGCGAAGCTCGAAACGACGGTGATCGGGGATCCGGCGCTGGAAGGCGTGCGGATGGGGCCGCTCGCCTCGCAGGCGCAGGTGCGCGACGTGCTCGCCAAAGTGGCGCTGATCGCCGCCGAGGCGGAATGCGTTTCGGGCGACCCGGCGCATTTCGCCGTCCAGGGGGCCGACGCGGAGAAGGGAGCCTTCCTGCCGCCGATGCTGTTCCGCTGCGCCGACCCGAATGGCGCGATAGCCGTGCACGAGACAGAGGCCTTCGGCCCGGTCTCGACGGTCATGGCCTATGATACTGTGGACGACGCGGTGGCGCTCGCCAACCGCGGCGGCGGCAGCCTCGTGATGTCCCTCGTCACCCACGATCCGCAGGTCGCGCGCGACGTGGCGATGGGCGCGGGCGCCTGGCACGGCCGCATCTACATCAACAACCGCGATTCCATGGGCGAATCCACCGGCCATGGCTCGCCCCTACCGCACATGACGCATGGCGGCCCCGGCCGGGCCGGCGGCGGCGAGGAGATGGGCGGCGTACGCGGCGTCTTCCATTACATGCAGCGCACCGCCATCCAGGGCAGCCCGGACATGCTCGGCGCGGTGGCGGGCACTTTTGTGCCGGGATCGAAGACCTTCGAAGCCGACCGGCATCCCTTCACCAAGACCTTCGACGAGTTGCGCCTCGGCGAGACGCTGCATACGAAGTCGCGCACGATCACGCTCGACGACATCGAGCATTTCGCGCACTTCACGGGCGACACGTTCTATGCCCACATGGACGAGGAGGCCGCGAAGGCCAATCCGTTTTTCCCGGGCCGGGTGGCGCATGGCTACCTGCTCTTGTCGTTTGCGGCCGGCCTGTTCGTCGAGCCGTCGCCGGGTCCGGTGCTGGCCAATGTCGGGCTGGAGGGGCTGAAATTCATGAAGCCGGTGTCGCCGGGCGATGCGATCAAAGTTGCGCTGACGGTCAAGCGCAAGACGAAACGCACCGATACCTATGGCGAGGTGCGCTGGCATGTGGTCCTGACCAACCAGGACGACGAGACGGTCGCCGAGTATGAATTGCACACGATGAACGCCTACGCGTAATCCACACAACCAGCCCGCGATTTGCGGTTGCATGGCCGGACGGAATATATCGCTTTGAGTTGCGGAGCGATTCGGACAGGACATGGCCGGAAAGATACAGGATTGGGATGCGATCATCGCGCAACTGCTCGGGCGACAACGGCTGCGCGTGTGGTCGGTGATCGTGACCGTTTTCGGCGACGCAGTGGTGCCGCGCGGCGGCTCGATTCCCTTGCAGGCATTGCAGGAGATCATGGGCCGGCTCGGCATCGAGGCGGGCGCGGTGCGCACCGCCCTGTCGCGACTCGCCTCCGAAGGCTGGGTGACGCGCGAGCGCGCCGGCCGGCTCAGCCACTACAGTCTCGTCAAGCGCGGACAGCGCGCCTTCGACGAGGCGACACAACGCATTTACGCCGCCGGCCCGCCGGAATGGGAGGGGCGCTGGACGGTCGCGATCCCGGTTGGGCAGGACGCCAACGGCGCGGCTCTCGCGCTGGAGGCGGCGGGTTTCGTGTCGCGGTCCGGGACGTGGCTTCGGCCCGAGGCGAAGGGCGCGCGGCCGGTGCCGGAAGGCCTCGAGCACTTCCTCGTATTGCAGGACCAGCCCGGTGTCGCGCCGATCGACGCCTACCGGCTTTGGGACTTGGAAAACGTCGCCGAAGCGGTCGGCGACTTCCTCGAATCACTGCGGCCGCTGGTCGCCGCGCTCGACAGCGGGGCGGTGCCGTCGCCGATCGACGCGCTGGCGCTCCGGACGCTGCTGATCCACGAATGGAGACGAATCGTTCTGCGGGCGCCGGCGCTGCCGATCGAACTGCTGCCTCCGTCCTGGCCGGCGCTGGAGGGGCGGGTGCGGCTCAAGGCCGTCTATGGCCGGCTCGTCGGGCCAAGCGAGGACTGGCTGACTCAGGCCGGTCTTCCGCCGTTGGTCGATCCGTCCGCCTTCGCCGCCAGGTTCGACGGCTGAAGCTCAGTCCTCCATATACGCGAACGTCATCATAGCGGCGACGGCCGGTTTGCCGCCGGACGCGGCCAGTTCGGCCGAGAGATAGGCCATGCGCTTGCCGTTCGACAGGACATCGACGCGGATCTCCGCGTCGCCCGGCGGCACGGGGCGCATGAACTTCACGCTCAGATCGATCGTCGAGCAATAGCGGAACCGGCCGTTGACCGCGGCGAGCGCGACGACGGCCGTCGTGTCGAGCGCCGCCGCCGTCGCCTGGCCGCAAACAACGCCGCCGACATGAACCAGCTTCGGATTTTCGGGCAGCAGGAAGCGCCCTCCGGCCGCGTCGAAACCCAACGGTTTCAGGCCGAGATCGACTACCCATGGCGCGAATATCGTCGCCAGCAATTCTTCCGCTTCGCTCACGCCGAACGTCATCGATTATCCCCGCTTGTCGTGTTACAAATGGTTGTCAAGTTAATGATATTCTGTTACATAAACTCGTGGCCACATTCATAGAGCACCGGAGCAAGCGATGTACAGTCAGGGACTGATCGGCGCGCAGACCGCGACCGAGGAGGACGAAGCCTTTCTTCAGCGTTTCCAGGCACGCATCGACGCCGAGGAGAAGATCGAACCGACCGACGAGATGCCGGAGGGCTATCGCCGCACGCTGATCCGCCAGATCGGCCAGCATGCCCATTCGGAAATCGTCGGAATGCTGCCGGAAGGCAACTGGATCACCCGCGCGCCGTCGCTCAAGCGCAAGGCGGCGCTGCTCGCCAAGGTGCAGGACGAGGGCGGCCACGGGCTCTACCTCTATTCCGCCGCCGAGACGCTGGGCGTCAGCCGCGAGCAGATGACCGAGGAACTGTTGGCGGGAAAGGCTAAGTATTCCTCGATCTTCAACTACCCTACGCTGACCTGGGCCGATATCGGCGCCATCGGCTGGCTGGTCGACGGCGCGGCGATCATGAACCAGATTCCGCTCTGCCGCTGCTCCTACGGGCCCTATTCGCGCGCGATGATCCGCGTCTGCAAGGAGGAGAGCTTCCATCAGCGTCAGGGCTACGAGATCATGATGACGCTGGCGCGCGGCTCGCAGGCGCAGAAGGACATGGCGCAGGACGCGTTGAACCGCTGGTGGTGGCCGTCCCTGATGATGTTCGGCCCGCACGACACCGACAGCGTGCATGGCGACCAGTCGATGAAGTGGAAGATCAAGCGCTTCTCCAACGACGAACTGCGCCAGCGCTTCGTCAACGCGACCGTGCCGCAAGCCGAGTTCATCGGGCTGAAGGTTCCCGATCCCGAGTGCAAGTGGAACGAGGAGAAGCAGGGCTACGATTTCGGTCCGATCGACTGGGACGAGTTCTGGCGCGTCGTCAAGGGCAACGGTCCGATGAACAAGGAGCGCATCGCCGCGCGCCGCAAGGCGCATGCCGAAGGCGAATGGGTGCGCGAGGCGGCCAACGCCTATGCGGCCAAGCGCGCCGCCCGCGCGGCGGCGACAAAGATAGCAGCGGAGTGAGAGACATGACCACGCAGACCCCCCTCTGGGAAGTTTTCATCCGGCCGCGCAACGGTCTTGCCCACCGTCATTGCGGCTCGCTGCATGCGGCCGACGCCGAGATGGCGCTGCAGGCGGCGCGCGACGTCTACACGCGGCGCGGCGAGGGCAATTCGATCTGGGTTGTGCCGTCGGCGCAGATCACGGCGTCGGACCCGAAAGACAAGGACGCGCTGTTCGAGCCGACCGCCGACAAGATCTATCGTCATCCGACCTTTTACGAGATCCCCGACGAAGTCGGACACATGTGAGGGCGGATCGATGAAAGACGATCTTTTCGAACTGCTGCTGCGGCTCGCCGACGACCAGCTGGTTCTCGGCCACCGCGTTTCCGAATGGTGCGGCCATGCTCCGACGCTGGAAGAGGATCTCGCGTTGCCGAACATCGCGCTCGACCTGATCGGCCAGGCCCGTTCGCTCTACGCCTATGCCGGCGAGGTCGAGGGCAAGGGTCGCGACGAGGATCAGCTCGCCTATATGCGGATCGAGCGCGAATACCACAATATGCTGCTGGTCGAGCGGCCGAATGGCGATTTCGCCCAGACGATCCTGCGCCAGCTCTATTTCTCGGCGTACATGCACGCCTGGTGGCGCGAGGCGGCGAAGTCGACGGACGAGGCGCTGGCCGCCATTGCCGCCAAGGCCGTGAAGGAGGCCGTCTATCACGTCCGCCATGCCGCCGAATGGACGATCCGCCTCGGCGACGGTACGGGTGAAAGCGCGCGCCGCATGGCAGAAGCCGTCGAGGCGCTCTATCCCTATACCGGCGAGATGTTTGCGACCGACGAGGTGACCGACGCGCTCGCCGCTGCCGGCATCGCGCC
Organism: Oricola sp.; assembly: GCA_049288075.1. Classification (GTDB taxonomy): domain Bacteria; phylum Pseudomonadota; class Alphaproteobacteria; order Rhizobiales; family Rhizobiaceae; genus Oricola. Next base: position 4,428 of record JBAQHA010000476.1, on the reverse strand, counting down.
CGACCCGGCGTCGCTGAAGGACGAGTGGGTGCGGACCATCGCCGAAGTCTTCGCCGAGGCGCAGCTTGTCCTGCCCGACCCCGCCACATGGCAGCAGTCCGGCGGCCGCAAGGGCCGGCACGGCGAGGAGATGGGCTTCCTGCTCGCCGATCTGCAATACATGCAGCGCGCCTATCCGGGGACGACATGGTGACGAGCGTCGCGGCCGGTCATGCGGGTGAACAGGCGAGGGCCTGGGCGGCGGCTGCCGCCGTGCCCGACCCGGAAGTGCCCTGCGTGACGGTCGCCGAACTCGGCATCCTGCGTTCGGTCGAAATCGGGCCGGAGGGGATCGCAGTCGCGAAAGTGACGCCGACCTATTCCGGCTGTCCGGCGACGCTCGCGATCGAGATGTCGATCGAGGCGGCGCTGCGCGAGGCGGGTTTCGAGACACGCATCGAGCGCGTCATCGCGCCGGCCTGGACGACCGACTGGATCACCGCCGAAGGCCGCGCGAAGCTGACCGCTTACGGCATCGCGCCGCCGGTCGAAGCCTCCGGCTCAATCCGGGCGCTGTTCGGCGAGACCAGGGTGGACTGCCCGCGCTGCGGCTCGTCGAACACGAAACGGATATCCGAATTCGGATCGACGCCCTGCAAGGCGCATTACCGCTGTGAGGCTTGCCTCGAACCTTTCGACTATTTCAAGTGCATTTAGGAAATCCGGCCATGTCGCTGCAATTCCACGAACTTTCCGTCGCCGGCATCACCCGCGAGACGCCCGATTCCGTTTGCGTCGCCTTTGACGTGCCGGACGCCCTGCGCGATACGTTCCGCTACAAGCCGGGCCAGCACCTGACGCTGCGCGCGACGATCGGCGGCGAGGACGTGCGACGCTCCTATTCGATCTGCTCGTCCCTGAGCGAAGGCCGTCTGCGCGTCGGCGTGAAGAAGGTCGACGGCGGGGTGTTCTCGGCTTTCGTCAACGACAATCTGAAGTCCGGCGACACGATCCGGGTGCTGCCGCCGCAGGGGCGCTTCGCCGTCGACGTGGCGGAGAATGCCGCGCACAATTACCTGATGGTCGCCGCCGGCTCCGGCATCACGCCGGTGCTGTCGATCATCCGCTCGACGCTCGAAGGTGAGCCTTCAAGCGAGGTGACGCTGGTCTACGGCAACCGCGAGACCGGCTCGATCATGTTCCGGGAGGAACTGGAAGACCTGAAGGACCGGTTCCTCGACCGGTTCCGCACAGTGCATATCCTGTCGCGAGAGACGCAGGACGTGCCGCTGTTCAATGGCCGCATCGATGCCGATCGGCTGGGCAAGCTGGCGTCGGCCGGGCTGATCCAGCCGGGCGAGGCCGACGGAATCTTCATCTGCGGGCCGGGCGAACTGATCGACGAGGCGGCTCAGGCGCTGGCTTCGCTCGGCGCCGATATGGCGCGCATCCATTTCGAGCGCTTCACCACCGACGGCACGGCGCCGCGCCCGGTCTCGGCCGCGACACGCGCGGCGGCGGAAAAAGGTGCGACGGTCGAAGTCATTCTCGACGGCGTGTCGAAGAGCTTCGCCTATGACGACTCATCGAAGAAGGTCGTCGAGGCGGCTGCCGCCAAGGGGCTGGATCTGCCGTATTCCTGCGCCGGCGGCATGTGCGCCACCTGTCGCTGCAAGGTGGTGGAAGGCTCGGCCGAGATGGACGTCAACTACGCGCTGGAGCCGTGGGAGACCGAGGCAGGCTATATCCTCGCCTGCCAGGCGCGCCCGACAAGCGAGAAACTGGTGCTCGATTTCGATGCGGTTTAACGATCCGAGGCCGGCTTTCGACCTGTCAGCCTTATAGCGGCCGCGAAGGCGATGCGACTCGTCACCATCGTCAGGCAAAAGGCGATCGGCCATGCGATGATGAATTGCTTCGGCCAGGCGTGAAGCCATTCCGCGGTTGGTCCGATGGCAATGAGGCTCATGATGCCGGACATGGACGAGGCCATCATCAGCGTTATCAGAATCTGGGCAAGCAGCAGGGTTTTCTTGTCGGTCATGTCGTTCTCGCTTCGGGGGACGGAGAATGACAGGACTTTCGATTTCCCACCAAAGCACCGTCCCGTTAGGGGTTGGTGCCGTGGGTTCGCGCCAGCGCGACTTCATCCCGCTATGCGGGGGCCGGAATAACCTGACCGACCTCAATCTTTTCGACGCGCGGTGTGTACGGTCCGGGCAAGGCGGCTGTCAAGCCGCCCGCCTGGTCGTGTCGAAGGGTATCTGTACGTCGACCTCGAGGGTCGAGACGTGAGCGCCGCGCTCCAGCTTCACATAGACCTTGTTGTCGTCGACCTTCACATGCTTGGCGATCACGGCCAGGATCTCGTCCCTGAGAATGGCCACCAGATCGTTGCCGCCCACCGATGCCCTTTCATGGGCGAGCAGCACCTGCAAGCGCTCTCTGGCTGTCGAGGCCGACTTGGGCCTGACAAACAATCGGAAGATATTCATGCGGCCTTCCTTCCGAAGAACTTGCCGAAGAAGCCGCGCCTGTCGGTCGGAATGACGATCGGGACGGCCTCGCCGGTGAGCCGGCGCGCGGCGTCGAAATAGGCGCGGGCCGTTTCGCTGTTCTTGTCGGCCAGCGTGACCGGCGTGCCGAGGTTCGATGCCCGCAGCACGTCGGTGCTTTCCGGTATGATACCGAGAAGCGGTATCGACAGGATCTCCAGCACGTCGTCGACCTGCAGCATGTCGCCAGCCTCGGCGCGGGCCGGGTCGAAGCGCGTCAGGAGGAGGTGCTTTTCCACGCGCTCGCCGCGCTCGGCCTTGACGGTCTTGGCGTCGAGCAGGCCGATGATGCGGTCCGAATCGCGCACCGAGGATACCTCGGGATTGGTGACGACGATCGCGATGTCGGCATGGCGCATCGCCATTGTCGGACCGCGCTCGATGCCGGCCGGGCTGTCGCAGATGACCCAGTCGAAATGGTTCTTCAGCGCCGTGATGACTTCCTCGACGCCCTCGGGCGTGAGCTTGTCCTTGTCTCGGGTCTGCGACGCCGGCAGCAGATAGAGCGTTTCCACCCGCTTGTCGCGGATCAGCGCCTGCTGCAGCTTCGCCTCGCCGTGGATGACGTTGATCAGGTCATAGACCACGCGCCGCTCGGCGCCCATGACGAGGTCGAGATTGCGCAGGCCGACGTCGAAATCCACGACCACCACCTTGTCGCCCTTCTGCGCCAGTGCCGCGCCGAGTGCCGCGGTGGTCGTCGTTTTGCCGACACCGCCCTTGCCCGATGTGACCACGATCGCCTTTCCCATTCCGCTCTCCTTTTCCTGGCCGGTTGCCGGCTCAGCTGAGTGTTTCCGTCTTGATCGCATTGCCTTCGAGCCAGAGATGCACGGACCGTCCGCGCAGCTCGGGTTCCATGTCCTCGGATGTCTTGTAGAAACCTCCGATCGAAATCAGTTCCGCTTCGAGCTTGCGGCAGAAGATACGCGCCGAGGCATCCCCCATCGCGCCCGCCGCCGCCCGCCCGCGCAGCGTGCCGTAGACATGGACCGAACCGCCGGCGACGACTTCCGCGCCTGACGCGACCGATCCGACGACGGTTATGTCGCCCTCGAACATCAGCGATTGTCCGGAACGAACGGGCTCGGTGACAATGATCGAGGGTACCGTTCTGCCCGGTTTCCATTCGGCGGGGCGCGCCGGGGCCGCGGGCCGGCAATAGTCGACGTCCGTCTCCGCATCTGGCGCCTCGAAATCGGAAGCGGGCCGCCCGCCGGTCATGGCCGGCGGCATGTCGGGGCCGAGCATCGACGCGCGTGCGCCCTCGATGCCCATGATTCGCACATTGCGCTCGCCGAGCCGGTCGAGGAGTTCACTCAGTTGCGCGCGGTCGATGTCGAGACCGTCGAGGTCGAGCACGATCGGACGCTGCATGAAAAATCCCGCCGAACGCGCCGCCAGGTCGTCGAGCCGCGCGAGCCAGTCGTCGAAAGGCAGCTCCGGACTGAGCACCATCGCAAGGAAGGAACGACCCTTGAGACGGATGGGCTGGGTGGCGGTTAGGACTTCGGTCATCTTCGTTAATTTTCCGTATGCCCAAGGACTAAGTTAAACATGGTTAACGAATGGTTATTTTGCGGGCCTTGCGGGAAGATGGATGAATCGCTGATTCGAGGGAAGCCCGGACCGGGCCGCGACCGCCCGGAACCACCCCCGGGGCCTGACGCGACGGAACGCTCCTTAGCTATTTGTTTGAAGTTCGGAGTCTAGACTGGGCGCGAATTGAAGTCCGGTCCTTGCGGCAAAGGCGTCGCGGGGACTTCACGATCCCGCAGGTCCGCATGCCAGTATTTTCAATGACGCGATCGAAGGCCGGCCGGACCCGGCTGCGGCCGAGCGCGATCGCCGCCGGAATTGCCCTTGCCGTCACGATCCTGGCCGGCATTTTCGC
>JBAQHA010000475.1:0-2430 GCA_049288075.1 Oricola sp. | reverse complement strand
CCGGAAGGCGGGGATCGGGGTCTCCTTCCCGCCCTCGGGCTCCTCGCTGTCTGCTTCCGCAACCGGCCGGCAGGCTCCGGAGGCAAGCCCGAGGTTGAGGGGTCCGAGCACGACGACGCGGATGGCGCCGGTCTTCTTCTCCACCCTGGCGGGATGCCTGTTCGCCTGCGATGCGGGCGGGCGGATTTCGACGACAAGGCCGCGCGCGACGATGATGACGAGGCGGCGGACGGCGGATTCGGCGGGGCGAAGGATGCGGATCAGGTAGAAGCGCAGGTGGCGCGGCAGGGTGGCTGTAGCGGTGTTTTCATCCAGCCCGGCGATGGCGAACAGCATCGCGACGATGCGCAGGAGCGCCTCGCGGTTGCGTTCGATCGCCACTGGCCAGTTCACCATGTCCTTCCAGTTCCTCTTCAAAGGGCGAGGGAAGGATAAGGGCGGGCGGCGGTTGTTGGACAAACCGGCGCAGGCGACTCCCGCGTCGAAGGGCAGAACATACGGATTTTCAAAGAGTTGTTTGCTTGTCGCTTAGCGACGACCCCCACCCTTTATCCATCACGCCCGTAGCGAATGCGCGACAATCCGATGTCGCACCTTTGGCGGCGCATCGCCGGGAACGCCTCGCATGCCGGATGCTTCGATGGCTGACGTCACGCGAAAAAGCCCGCTTGTCGGCGGGCTTCGCAAGGGTGCGGTTCGAGGGGTGATCCCCTGCCGCGGCTTACATCGTGCCGGCGTCGGCGACGATCATGGGCGTTTCGGCGGCCATCGGCTCGCTGTCGCGGAGTTTCGCATCGGCGATGACCGGGGCGCTGCCGCGCAGTTCGGCTTCGGCGAACAGGCCGCCGGTGGCGTCGAGGCGCCAGTCTATCCTTACCTTCTCGCCATCCTTCAGGCCGGGAACGCCAACGCATTCGGCGCGGGCGACCGGAGAGTCCACGAAGCGCAACCGCATGTCCCTGTCGGCTTCGCACTCCTGCACCGAGGCGTAGTGGCGTACGGGTTCGGCAGTCTGGCGGCAGACCATCATCGAATGGTCGCATCCAAGGATAAGCATGACGGCGGCGGTGATCGGTTCCATTTTTCCCACTCCTTTCGGGATGGGAAACGAATAACCGCGTGACGGGTTGCATGATGTGCAGTCGGTCACAGGGCGCATTTCCGACAGGGCATCACCTTTGCGGGTGAATTTCTCCGGAAAAGGCAGCGGTCCATAAAGTCCACGGGGCAAGTCAATTGGGAGAGGTCACCGTGCCAGGTCCTGATGACAAAAGAGGGCAGCCATAGCTTTGCGGCCTTCATGCAGAGGCCGAACGAGGATCGCGCGGCCTTTGCAACAACCCGCCAACCGCTGGCTATCGAGTAAACTCTTCCTCGGAGGCAATAACACTGATTGTCACGAGATCGGGGGACATCTCCAATCCGCACGCTTCGATCATCCTGCGTGAGGGGGCATTGTCGGGCCTGGCCTGAGCAAGAACGCCCTTCCAGCCGTAAAGCTCGTGGCTGTCCAGCAACACGGTTGCATTGAGCAATTTGCCCAGTCCCATTCCTCGGCACTCTTCAGCAACAGATACCGACCCTTCGAAAATAAACCCGGAAAACCGGCTGTCGCGATGGTATCGGCAATTTGCCGAGGCGGTGCCTACTAACGAACCCTCACGATTCCACAAGCAGGTTGTCAGACAGGGCACGACTTCCCCGCGGGAATAGAAGGCTGGGTAGGGGGCGATCCCGGTAGTTATGTTCAGCTGTTGAACCGCTGAAATCTGATCGTCCGTCGGTCTCCCCAGGCTTTGCAGCTTCCAGCCCGATGGAACATGAATATCCGCGACGACGGATTTGCTGGCATCAACTACTGTCTGCGCATCGCCGACGAAAACATTCCAGTAGGGATACTGGCAGTCTGTTCCGAAAGTATCGCGCAGCATCGGCATCATAGTGTCCAAAGGCTGAGCCGTGAACGATATGACGCGATCTTCGGCAAACAGTTCTTGTATGCGTTCCCACCCGGTTTTCTCCGGCTCCAGAAAATTCAGGACCCGACCCCCATTCGCAATCTCCGGGTTCTTCTCAATCCAGACCTGGCGTTCGCGCATCTTTACCTGAATGGCGACCTGCAACTCTGTTCCGTAATACTCGGCCATGATAATTGCCCAATCCCGTGCGGCTATGTCCGTGAGCATCACTCGTGTTCGCATGAGTTCATGTAGGCCAAAGCCGGCCTGTTCGAGCGCGCCCTGATGATTTCAATGCATCGACGGTTTGGGCCGCAACATCGCCCATACCTACGATCTTGCCGTCTGGCCCTACGGGTGCCGTTCCTCCTGTTGAGATGAACGGGCCAAGTCTGACCGCTCGACTAAAGCCGACGATCGCTTCCATTGGAGACCAGTTCTCTATCGAATTTCATGGTCTGCTCCCTAGCAC
>JBAQHA010000474.1:0-4017 GCA_049288075.1 Oricola sp. | reverse complement strand
CTTCGGACCACCTCTCCCCCGCAAGGCGGGGGCGAGGAAGGAGTCCGCGCCCGCCAGCAACGAACGTCCGGAGCGCCGATGATCGAAGCCTAATGCCGGCCGGTAACGGCGCGTGGCGATGATGACGCGCGCTTCCTTGACGACCGTCAACGATCTCCGGCAGCGGCGGGGACTATCTTTCATGTAACGATCGAAATCGCGGAGGATTACGCTCATGGAATACGAACTCGATATCGACGCGCGTCACCTTGTCGAATGGTTGAAGGCCGACATGCGCGCAAGCGGCAAGGACCGGTTCGAGATCGCGGCGAGCCGGACCTTCGTCGAGGACGAGGTGGTCGCGCAAACCGACGGCGCGTCCCCGGAGGACGAGACTGCCGCCCTGTCGGCGGTCGGGATCCTGGAGGTCAGGCCGAAGCTCGACAGCGGCGGCAAATGGGTCGTCCGCCTGCGTATCGAGGACGTCATCGGACCGCATCTGCCCGAAGAGGGGTCCGTTCCCGACGAGCCGGAAGAGCTGACGCTGGAAGGGTTCGAGGCGGATTTCATCCTGCCGGATCGCGGCGCCGCCTATGCGACGCTCGAGATCGAGACGGACGAGGACCGCGAGCGTTTCGCGCGGTTCGCAACCGAACTGGAGAGCGACCACCACCCGTCCTGATCCGGCGCTTGCTTATGACGCGGCAATAACCGATTGTCGCGCCATGTGTTTTTCCGCCACAGCAAGCTTCTCGGTCGCCGGCGCGACGGCCATCGTCGGCCTCGCCGCGTTGCGCGATGTGACATCGTGGCGGGCCGTTCCGCTTGCAGCGGTGCCGATGCTGTTCGCCGCCCAGCAAGCTGTCGAGGGCGCCCTGTGGATCGAGCTCGGCGCGGGCGGCGGCGCGGAACGGATCACCGTTCTGTCGCACATCTATCTGATCTTCGCCGAAGTGCTCTGGCCGGCCTGGGTGCCGATCGCCGTGCTGCTCGTCGAGCCGCGGCTCCCGCGCCGGGCGGCGGCCGCGCTCGTCGCGGCCATGGGCGTGACGATGGGAGGGCTGCTGCTCGACCGGATCATCGAGGCGCCGGCCGCCGCGCGCATTGCTGGTCATTCGATCCGCTATGCCGGCGACGACACGCTCGTGCCCTGGATGCTCGGCGTCTACCTGACATGCGCCTGCGGCGTGCTGTTCGTCTCCTCGCATCCGATGGTCCGGCTTTTCGGCGTCATCGTCGCCATCGGGTTCGCGGTGTCCGCCTGGGCGCATTACGCGACACTGATCTCGGTCTGGTGCTTCTTCGCCGCGGCCGGATCGACCGTCGTCTATTTTCATTTCCATCGGCTTCGCGCGCGTGAGGCCGCCGGCCTGCCGGCAGAGATTCGCGTCCGCCCTGACTGACCGGCGGGCGAGGCCGGAAATTTCTTCCACCGGGAGCCGGGAGCGCCGATACTGAAGCCCTAAACGGCATTCGGCGAGGTGACTATGCAAAACTATGCGAATTCGTGGCAGTTCTGGGCGCTGCTCGCGGCGGTCTTCGCTGCCCTGACGGCGATCTTCGCCAAGATCGGCGTCGAGGGCGTCAATTCCAGTTTCGCCACATTCCTGCGCACCGTCGTGGTCGTCGTTGCGCTCGGCGCGCTGATCAGGTTCACCGGCGAGTACGAAAGCCTGTCGGTCCTGTCGACGAAGACGATGGTGTTCCTGGTCCTGTCCGGCCTTGCGACCGGCGCGTCGTGGCTGTGCTATTTCCGCGCGCTGCAACTGGGCGATGCGGGGCAGGTCGCTCCTGTCGACAAGCTGAGCGTCGTCTTCGTCGCGATCATCGGCGCGCTGTTTCTCGGCGAGCAGCTATCGATGGTCGCCTGGGGCGGCGTGGCGCTGATCGCGGGCGGCGCGGTGATGGTGGCGGTCGGCTGAGCATTCCCGCTCAATCGCCGCCGGCGTTCCAGCCCTCGGTGAGGCGGCGGTTCAGTTCGGCCATGTCGGCGAGAATCAGTCCGCCGCGCGAGCGCTCGACAACCTTCTCGCGCTCCAGCTTCGCGATCTCGCGGCTGACCACCTCGCGGCGGCAGCCGATGCGTTCGGCCAGTTCGAGCTGGATCGGCGGCGGCGTGACGATTCGCTGCGAATCGTAGCCCTTGCGCGGTTTCGACAGCCGGATCAGTTCCGAATAGAGCCGGTATTTGGCGGGCAGGAAGGCGTGTTCGGCAAGACGCGTGTTGAGCGAACGGATCAGCGCCGACATCGACCGCATCAGTTGCAGCGCGACTTCGGGCGCCTCGCGCAGGATCGCCAGGAATACCGATTGCGGCAGGGTGAGCAGCCGCGTCTTGACCATCGCCGTGACGTTGGCGGAGCGGGTCGTTCCGTCGATCGCCGCCATTTCGCCGAAGAATTCGCCGTCGGAGAACTCTCCGAGGATGACCTCGCGCCCGGTGGAGATGCGCAGGATCATTCGCACGCGGCCGGACTGGATCAGGAAGACCTGGTGGCTCTCGTCATCATAGTCGAGCACGAGTTCGTTCTCGCCGTAGTCGCTGATGCGCGCCATCGGCGAAAAGCGTTTGTCCTGTTCGTCGGTGAGCGCGGCGAATAGCGAGAAGGATTTCAACGATGCCATGGGGTCTCCGACGCGAGGCGGATGTGATCGGGAGCGCCATGGTTGCACAGTTGATTGTTTAGTCAAGCAAAACCCCGGAAGCCGGGTAGGGCTTCCGGGGTCGGGATGGACGGCGCCGTCGGGAGTGGACGAACAGGCGCCGGCCGGGAAAGCCGCGGCTCAGAAGTTGGGCGTCACGCAGATGCGCGGGTTGTTGTCGTATGACGGCGCCTGGTTCTTGCACCACTTGATCGGGTTGGAGGTGTCCGCGTCCATGCCGCTGTTGCCCAGCGGCTGAGCGATCCCGCCAAGGGCCTCGCCGGCGGCGATCCCGCCGAGGAGCATGCCGGCAAGGCCGCCATTGGATACATTCTGCGACCGGGTCGTCTTGTTGACGCTGCCCGCGTGCGCCTGCGCGACCGGCGCGATGCCGGAGACCAGAAGAACGGTTGCGGTTGCGATTGCGGCGACGGTCTTGTTGATCGATGCGTGGTTCAATTCTTTCTCTCTCGGTTCTGGGGGCGCGCGACATGCGTTCCCGGCGATGGACCTATCCCTAGACAAGCCATATCCGGGCGAATGTGCGGTCGGTCACATGGCGGCGAAGGTGCCGGCGCGTTCATTGAGCAGCCCGCGCGGCCGCCCGAAAACGCCGAACCCCGGAAGCCGGGGGAGGCTTCCGGGGACGGGAACGGCGACGCCGGGCGGGGGTAGTGACCGGCGTCGGCCGGGAGCTCACCGCCTCAGATGTAGGGCGAGATGCACTGTTTGCGCGGGCCGTCGAACGGCTGGTACGTGTTGTCCGACATGCGGTAGCTCTTGTACTTGCCGAAGCACCAGTTGATGTGGGCGTCCGCGTTGCCGACCGGCTCCACATAGACATCCTTGGGCTGGGTGGCGTTGGCGATCGCCGCGCCGGCGATCACGCCGCCAATGAGGAGAGCCGCGGCCGCGCCGGCATTGATGCCGGGAGCCGGCGGAGCGGGCGGCGGCGGCGCCGGGGGGAGGGGCGGCAACACTTCGTCGCCGGGGCCGCAGACGAGGCACGGGCCCGGAAACTGCGGCTGGATTTCTGCGCCGAAATTCTGCGGGCCGAGCTGCTTGGCGCTCGCCTGGGTGACAGGCACGATGCCGGAGGTCAGAAGGGTTGCGGCTGTTGCGATGGCGACAACCGATGTCTTGATCGAGTTGGTTTTCATGTCGTTTTTCCTCGTTGAGGGCCGCGGTTTTCCGTGGCGTTGAGGAGAAACTATGCCGGGCCGGCCCCGGCCGTTGTGCATTCGGTCACAGCGTGAAGGCGCCGGCTATTTCGCCGCCGCGCAGGCGACCGCGACACGCGCGGCGAGCCGGGCGTTGTTCTCGACCAGCGCGATATTGGTCTTCAGGCTGCGACCCTCTGTGATCTCGAGGATGCGGGCGAGCAGCCAGGGGGTG
>JBAQHA010000473.1:0-9980 GCA_049288075.1 Oricola sp. | reverse complement strand
ACCGCAAGCTCGCCTTCCAGATGAGCCAGTTCGAGGACCAGGTGGCCGTGACGACCTGGATGAAAGGCGACAATGGATGGTCCTGCGCCGACGGGCCGATGTCGCGCATTCCTGACGGGGAGGAGGCCGATTACCGCGCCTGCATGCTGGGGCTGCGAGACTACGTCAACAAGAACGGCTTCAAGAATGTCGTGCTCGGGCTTTCCGGCGGGATCGATTCCGCAATCTGCGCCGCGCTCGCCGTAGACGCGCTGGGCGAGGAGCGGCTGCACGCCGTGATGCTGCCCTACAGCTACACCTCGCGGGAATCCCTGGCAGACGCCGAGGAATGCGCGCGGCTGCTCGGTTGCCGATACGACGTGGTGCCGATCTTCAAGCCCGTCGAGGGCTTCATGGCGTCGCTGTCGGAGCTGTTTGCCGGCACCAATGAGGGGATCACCGAGGAGAATCTGCAGAGCCGCACGCGTGGCACGATCCTGATGGCGATTTCCAACAAGTTCGGCTCGATGGTGGTGACGACCGGCAACAAGAGCGAGATGAGCGTCGGCTACGCGACGCTCTACGGCGACATGAACGGCGGTTTCAACCCGATCAAGGACCTTTACAAGATGCAGGTCTACGCGCTGGCGCGATGGCGCAACGAACACACGCCGCCGGGCGCGCTCGGACCGACCGGCATGGTGATCCCGCAAAACGTCATCGACAAGGCGCCGTCGGCGGAACTCAGGCCCGACCAGACCGACCAGGATTCGCTGCCGCCCTATCCGGTGCTGGACGACATTCTCGAATGTCTGGTCGAAAACGAAATGGCGGTCGACACCATCGTCGCGCGTGGACACGATCGCGAACTCGTCCACCGCGTCGAGCATATGCTCTACATCGCCGAATACAAGCGCCGGCAGTCGGCGCCGGGCGTGAAGATCACACGCAAGAATTTCGGCCGAGACCGGCGCTATCCGATCACCAACCGGTACCGCGATCGCACGTGACGGGCGGTCCGGTCAGGCTACGCTAGACGATCCCCGCAACCGGATGTCGAGATTTTCCGGGCGTGTCCGTTCGCGGCGGAGGAATTGGCCGACGGCTGCCGATAAGGGTTCGAGATCGCCGCGCAATTCTGCGATCAGACTTACCATCAGCATGAACACCTTCCTTCGCGACAACGCCCGCTGACTAGCCGGCAGCTTCCTGCTGACGCTGTTTTCCAGCTATGGCCAGACCTTCTTCCTCGCGCTGTCAAGCGGCGGCATCCGTTCCGAACTGGTCCTGAGCCACGGCGATTTCGGCTGGCTCTACATGCTCGCGACGCTGACGAGCGCGGCGACGATCCCGTTTGCCGGCCGCTTCGCCGACTCGATGCCGAGCACGAATGCCGGTCAATCGTCTGTTCAGCTTTTTTCCGTATGGTCGTGGCAAAGAGGGGACAAGGGCATGGCTTCATCCGATCTGTCGAAACCGGCAGCCAAGACCGGCGTGGCGCGGCGCGTCTATATTGCGGCGGCGGCGATGATCATCGCTTTCATGGGGACGGTCGTCCTGGTCATCGAACAATCGAGCCGCGAGGCGGACAAGTTCGCGCTCAATGCGGAAATGCGGTCGACCCAGCTGGAATTCGATCGCCTGACCGCCGAAATCATTCGCGGGCATGACGACACGTCCTACTGGGACGATGCGGTGGAGGCGTTCCGGGACGGCAATCTCGACCGCGATTTCGTCGATGAGGAGATCGTCGACTGGATGCTTCCGGAATTCGGCTTCGAATGGGCCGCGGCCGTGGACGAGGAAGGCAAGACGATCGTCGCCGTGATCGGCGACCAGGTTCTGGAATACCCCGAAAATATCGCCATCGTGCGGGACAATGCCGACCTTGTCCAAAAGGCGCGCGAACTCTACGTGGAACATCGCGTGCGCACCGGCGACGGTTTCATCGTCCCGTCCGGACACAGCAGCGTCGTCAAGGGCGTGCAGGCGACCGCCTATCGCAGCTGGAACGGCACGCCGGGTCTTGTGATCGCGCAGGTCATCCTGCCGGAAAGCGCGGAATACGCCATTCCGGAAGGCGACGCGACCGTATTGGTCGCCTTCAAGCCGATGACCCAGCAGATCATGGCCGATGTCGGCGACCGGCTCGGGCTTCAGGAGCCGGCCATCGTGCCGAATGTTCCCGGCGAGCTTCCGATATCGCACATCGAGCTGCCCAATAACGGCGCTACGCCGGAACTCGCGTTCCGATGGCATCCGTTCGCGCCGCGTCCGGCGATCCTCGGCGCGGTGGCGCCATTCGCGATCGGCCTGTGCGCGCTGATCTGCGCGGCGATGCTGTATATCGTCACGCGGCACGGCCGCGCGCTTCGCGCTCTTGCCGCGAGCGAGGAACGTAATCGCCTGATGGCGGCGCATGACGCGCTGACGGGGCTGCCGAACCGCAACCAGTTTGATACCGTGTTCGAGAACCTGATCGGAAACAGCGATCCGGTGGCGGTAATCTGCATCGACCTCGACCGCTTCAAGGCCGTCAACGACACACACGGCCACCATGCGGGCGACGCGGTGCTGCGCGCGGTCGCGAAGCGCTTCCAGGACCGGGTCGGCGATCACGGCATCGTGGCGCGTATCGGCGGCGACGAGTTCATTGCCGCGGTGACGAAACAGGTCGACAGCGATTACCTGCAATGGCTCGGCGACAGCCTTGTCGAGGACGCGTCGCAACCCGTGTCCTATCATGGCCATGAACTCGTGATCGGCGCCAGCGTCGGCATCGCGCTCTGGCCGCGGGACGGGCGCGCGGCGCGCGAGGTCATCACGGCTGCCGATCAGTTCCTCTATCGCTCGAAGGGTGAGGGGCGTGGTCGCACGACAATGTCCGGCGACGCACCCGCTTCGGCACCGAAGCGGCGCTCAGCCTGAGATCAGGTCGCGCCCCAGTCGCGCAGGAGATAGCCGATCGCGAAGGCCGCCAGCGCGGCGGCGAGGCCGATGAACAAGGTCTCCAAGCCGGATTTCCACCAACTCGCCAGCGCCCAGCGGCTTTTCAACGAGCCGATGGCGAAGAAGACGGCCGAGGTCATCGTTAGCGCCACCGGCATCGCGCGGTCGTAGGGCAGCAGCAGGTAGGGCAGGAGCGGGACCGAGCCGCAGATGAGAAAGGCGATGAAGGTGGCGATCGCCGATCGCATCGGATCGCGGATGGTTTCCGTCAGCCCGTGCTCCTCGTAGAGCATGGTCGTGACCCAGCGCTCGCGATCCGACGTGATCGCCTCGACCGCGTGATCCAACGTGTCTCCGTCGAGGCCTTTCAGCGCCATGATCTGACGGATTTCCTCGCGCTCGCCGTCCGGGTCGACCGAAATGTGGCGGTATTCCATCGCGCGCAAGCGTTCCAGTTCGTCGACCTCGGTCTTGGTGCCGGAATAGTTGCTGGCGGCCATGGAAAGCCCGTCGGCGAGGAGGTTGGCCAGGCCGAGAATGATGACGATATGGGCGGAGAGCGACGCGCCGACGACGCCGGCGACGATGGCGAAGGTCGTCACCGCGCCGTCGATGCCGCCATAGACGAAATCGCGCAGGTAGTTGGGCTTCGTTCCCGCGGTCAGCCTGGCGCGGATTGCCTCTGCGGTGTGTTTGTGCTCAAGCATCATGGCGCTCGTTCCGATGGACCCTGCGTCATCCATATCGCCCGGTATGCGCGCGAACAACGGCCGGCCGGCCAAGCATGCCCGTTATCCCCGAGCAGGACAGACGATGCCGTTCCTTTCCTTTCTGATCAGCAACGCGCGTTGGCTCGCGGGCGGTTTCCTGCTGACGCTGTTCTCGGCATTCGGCCAGACCTATTTCATCTCGCTTTCCGCCGGCGACATCCGCGCCGAATACGGTCTTTCGCATGGACAGTTCGGGATGATCTACATGGTGGCGACGCTTGCGAGCGCATTGTCATTGACCTGGGTCGGCCGGATGGTCGACAGGTTCACGCCGTTTCAGGTGACGCTGATCATCGTGCCGCTGCTGGCGGCCGGCTCGATCGCCATGGCAACGTCGCGGCATGTCATCACCCTGATCTGCGCAATCTATGTGCTGCGCCTGTTCGGACAGGGCATGATGACGCAAAACGCATTCACTGCGACCGGCCGCTGGTTTGCCGCCAATCGCGGTCGCGCGATATCCCTCGTAGCGCTCGGCGAGAACGCCGGGGAAGCCGTGTTTCCGTTTATCTTCGTGATGGTTGCGGCGGCGATCGGCTGGCGCATGAGCTGGGTTGCCGGCGCCGGCCTCCTGATGCTCGGCGCGCTTCCGGCGATCGCTGCGCTCTATCGCAAGGAGAGGGCGCCCAAGGCGTCCGACCCCCAGCCGAAGATCACAGCGCCGCGCGACTGGACACGTCGCGAAGTGCTGCGCGATCCGACCTTCTGGCTGATGCTCGTCGGCGTCATGGCGCCGCCCTTCATCGGCACCACCATTTTCTTCCACCAGGTCTACCTGGTCGACCTGCGTGGCTGGTCGCTCGACACGTTCGCCGCATCCTTCGCCCTGATGTCGTCGATGACGATCGTGTTCGCGCTGATCAGCGGCGCGCTGATCGACAAATTTACGGCTGTGAAGCTTCTGCCAAGCTTCCTGCTGCCGCTGGGCGCGGCCTGCATCGTCCTGGCGCTTTCACCCGCCGTCTGGGCGCCGTTCGTCTTCATGGGGTTGCTCGGCATATCCTATGGCTTTTCCAGCACGCTGTTCGGGGCGCTCTGGCCGGAAGTCTACGGAACGGCGCATCTGGGCTCGATCCGCTCGCTGATCGTCGCCGTCATGGTGTTCTCGACTGCCGTCGGGCCCGGCCTGACGGGCATGCTGATCGATCTCGGCGCATCCTATCCGGGCCAGATTTTCGTCATGGGCATCTACTGCATCGCAGCAAGCGCCGTGCTGCTGTTCGCATCGCGTCGCCTTCAGATGCGAGCTTCGGCGAATGCCGGCCGCTTGCAATGACCGCAACGCGACGCTAACCGCTTCCTCAATCCGTTCGAAAGCCACAGGTCCATGTCCGCCACCGTCCGTTTCGCTCCGTCGCCCACCGGCAATATCCATATCGGCAATGTCCGCACGGCGTTGTTCAACTGGCTGTTCGCGCTGAAACATCGCGGCCAGTTCATCCTGCGGTTCGACGACACCGACACGGCGCGCTCGAAACAGGAATATGCGGACCAGATCGCCGCCGATCTCGACTGGCTGGGCGTTCATCCGCACCGCGTGGAATACCAGTCGAAGCGCGGCGCGACGCATGACGCGGCGGTGGAGAAATTGAAGAAAGCGGGACGGCTCTATGCCTGCTACGAAACGGCGGAGGAACTGGATCGCCGGCGCAAGATCAGGCTGACCCGCAAGCTGCCGCCGGTCTACGGGCGCGAGGCGCTGAAGCTGACCGATGAGGAGAAGGCGGCCTACGAGGCAGAGGGGCGCAAGCCGCATTGGCGTTTCCTGCTGCCGAATTATGCCGACAATCCGTTCGAGACGCAGCGCACGGAAGTCCACTGGGACGACATCGTGCGCGGTCCGCAGACGGTCGACCTCGCTTCGATGTCCGATCCGGTGCTGGTGCGCGAGGACGGGACCTATCTCTACACGCTACCCTCGGTCGTCGACGACATCGAACTGGGCGTGACGCATGTTATCCGCGGCGACGACCACGTGACCAATACCGGCGCGCAGATCGCGCTGTTCCAGGCGCTTGGAGCAATTGAGCCTGCCTTCGGCCATCACAACCTGCTGACGACGACGACCGGCGAGGGCCTGTCGAAACGTTCCGGTGCGCTGTCGATCAAGGCGCTGCACGAGGCCGGTTACGAACCGATGGCCGTTGCCTCACTGGCGGTCCTGATCGGCACGTCGGAAGCAGTGGCGGCGGCGCCATCGCTGGAGGCGCTCGCGGAAACGTTCGAGCCGTCGTCAAGTTCGAAATCGGCCGCGAAGTTCGATCCGGCGGAACTCGACGTGCTCAACCGGCAGATCGTTCACGGGCTGGCTTACGAGGCCGTTTCCCAGCGTCTGGGGGAAGCGGGTGTCGACATCCGGGATCCGCGAGCCGAAGCCTTCTGGCTCGCGGTGCGGGGAAATGTCGAGAAAGTGCGCGACGCCGCCTCATGGTGGGCGATCGTCACCAAAGGTCCGGCCGATGAGGCGGCGCTGGAAGGCGACGATCTCGCCTATGCGCGCGAGGCCTTCGATCTCCTGCCCGAGGGCGAGGTCGATGCCGCGACGTGGAACGTCTGGACCGCAGCGGTGAAGGAGAAGACCGGCCGCAAGGGCCGGGCGCTGTTCATGCCGTTGCGTATCGCACTTACGGGGAAGACGTCTGGCCCGGAGATCGCAGATCTATTGCCTCTCCTGGGTCGGGAAGGAATTCCGGCCCGACGACCCTGACGTTGCGCGACGTATCTTCCGCGTGAACCTGGCCGGTGGTCACGGCGCCGACCATCTCTCGGATGCGATCCCCGGTCAGTCCGGTCGAGGCGTTGATCTGGCTTTCGGGATCGGCAAGCCCGTCGGGCTTCTTGCCCGGCACCGGCATCGCGTTTGCCTGTCCGTCCGCGGCCGCCGGTTCCTGGTCCGGCGTCAGTGCGGCCCGCGTCAACGGCTTGCCGCAGGTGCAGGAGGGATCGGCCTTGTCTGTGCGCCGCTGGCGATACAGGAAGGCGGTCGGCAATGCCGTGTAGGGCTCGCCGGCCAACGAAACCATCGCCTCGCTCTCCTCGTCCGGCACGCGGTGGAAATAGAGCTTCGTCTCGGTCGCCGGGCACATGGCGTTGCAGGTCTCCGCGTCACGCGCGAACAACTGCGACGTGGTGGAGAACGAGACAGGGAAATAGTAACCGTCGCAGGTGCGCACGCAGAGGGTGCGGTAGGTCCCGTACAGATTCGGTACGGCGACCGCATCCGGATTGTCGAAGATCAGCGCTCCGTTCGAATCCGTCGGCGTTTCAAGCATACGCTCGCGACCGATGCCGTCACGCACGATCACGCGGGTGATGCGGTTCGGGTCGTCTGGATTGCCGGTATTGGCGGCATTCCCGTCCGGAATGACGGTGACAGAGGGGCGCAGCTCTTGCTCGTTTACGACGGGCCGGGGGTCATTGCAGCCGGCGGCATCGAGGCGCGCCTCCAATGCCCGCACGCGTGTCACGTTGCGATTGACGGTGAGGCGATCGCGCTGGCGTTCAAGCGCGTCGAGATTGGCCTTCATCTGCTGGATAGTACGGTTGAGCGCCTGGCAGGCCGCCGTGGGATCGCGGAAACAGCCCTGCGCCTCCTGAATGGCCAGCGTCTTCTGGATTTCGCCCGCCTGCTGGCGCGCCGCGTCGGCATAGCGGCGGACCTGCGCGGTGGAGCCGGAGCCGGGTTGCGACAGAGCTGAAATCTGGGCCCGCAGGTCGGTACATGTATCGGCCGTCGCCGGTGAAAGGGTCAGGACGAACATGGAGGTCGCGCAAGCGGCCATCCCCGCGCATATGCGCGCGAATCCGGTCGTCACGCGGCTGAAGCAAGGTGTGCCCGACACGCTTTTCCGCTCCCAAAACAGAAGTCCCAACGCCGCAAGTCTACACATGAAATGTGTCATTGCAGGCTTAATCGGCGCGGTTCTGCCCGGTTTTGGTTTGCGACAGGCTTAACGGGAACCTAACGCGTCAGCCGGCCGCCACGCCTTCGCGCTGCGCCGCCTCGACGACGGAGAGCGCCGTCATGTTGACGACGCCGCGCGAAGTTACCGACGGCGTCAGGATATGGGCCGGCTTGGCCGTTCCGAGCAGGATCGGGCCGACATGCAGCGCGTCGGTCATCGACTTGACCGCGTTCAGCGTGATGTTGGCGGAATCGAGGTTCGGGAAGACCAGAAGATTGGCTTCGCCGCTCAGTATGGAGTTCGGATAGACGCGGTCGCGCAGGCGGGAATCGAGCGCCGAATCGGCATGCATTTCCCCGTCGACGCAAAGATCGGGCGCCATTCGATGCAGGATGGCGGTCGCCTTGCGCATCTTCATGGCGGAATCGGAATCGCGCGAACCGAAATTCGAGTGCGACAGCAACGCCGCCTTCGGCTCGATGCCGAAGCGGGCGATTTCGCGGGCCGCGAGTATCGTCATTTCGGCGATTTCCTCGGCGCTCGGATCGACGGTCACATAAGTGTCGGTCAGAAAAATCACGCCGCGTTGCGATATCAACATCGAAAGTGCGGAGAGATCGTTCGTGCCGGACTTGGCGCCGACGATCAGCCGGACATGGCGCAGGTGGCGGTCGTAGCGGCCTTCGAGGCCGCAGATCATGGCGTCGGCTTCGCCGCGCTCCAGCGCCAGCGCCGCGATCACCGTGTTGTTGGTGCGCACCAACATGCGCGCCGCGTCGGGCGTTACGCCGCGGCGGCCGAGGACGCGCACGAGATGGTCGACATAGTCGCGGTAGCGCGGATCGTTTTCCGGATTGATCAGTTCGAAGTCCTCGCCCGGACGGATTCGCAGGCCAAAGCGCTTCAGCCGGCTTTCGATGACTTCGGGGCGGCCGATCAGGATCGGCTGGGCGATCCGGTCTTCCAGCACGACCTGGGCGGCGCGCAGCACACGTTCGTCCTCGCCATCGGCATAGACCACGCGCTTGTTCGCCGCGCCTTGCGCCGCCGCGAAGACCGGCTTCATGACGAGGCCAGACCGGAACACGAAGCGGTTCAGCCGGTCGACATAGGCTACCATGTCCTCGATCGGGCGTCCCGCGACGCCGCTGTCGGCGGCGGCCCTGGCGACGGCGGGCGCAATGCGCAGGATCAGGCGCGGGTCGAAGGGCGAAGGGATCAGATAGTCGGGCCCGAATACCGGAGTTTCGCCCGAATAGGCCTTGGCGGCGACGTCGGACGGCTCCTCGCGGGCGAGCTGTGCAATGGCGCGCACGGCAGCGACCTTCATCTCCTCGTTGATCGTCGTCGCGCCGGCGTCGAGCGCGCCGCGGAAGATGTAAGGAAAACACAATACGTTGTTGACCTGATTGGGAAAATCCGATCTTCCCGTGCAGATCATCGCGTCCGGGCGCGCCTCGCGGGCGATGTCGGGCATGATTTCCGGGACCGGGTTGGCGAGCGCCATGATCAGCGGCCGCTCGGCCATCTCCTTGAGGCATTCCGGCTTCAATACGCCAGCGGCCGACAGGCCGAGGAAGACGTCCGCGCCGGGGATGACGTCGGTCAAATGCCGCTTGTCGGTTCTCTGAGCGTAGACGGCCTTCCACCGGTCCATCAGCGTCTCGCGGCCCTCATAGACAAGGCCCTCGATATCGCAGACCCAGATGTTTTCGCGTTTCGCGCCGAGCGAGACGAGAAGGTTGAGGCAGGCAAGCGCCGCCGCGCCCGCGCCGGAGGTGACGATTTTCGCCTTTTCGATCGGTTTCCCGGCCAATTCCAGCCCGTTGAGGATGGCGGCGGCGACGATGATCGCGGTGCCGTGCTGGTCGTCGTGGAAGACCGGGATGTTCATCTTCTCGCGCAACCGCGCCTCGACCTCGAAGCACTCGGGCGCCTTGATATCTTCCAGATTTATACCGCCGAATGTCGGTTCCAGCGCAGAGATCACCTGGACCATCGTGTCGATCCCGGGCGCGTCAATCTCGATGTCGAAGACGTCGATGGCCGCGAATTTCTTGAACAGGACCGCCTTGCCCTCCATCACCGGTTTGGAGGCGAGGGGGCCGATATTGCCGAGCCCGAGCACGGCCGTGCCGTTGGAGACGACGGCGACGAGGTTGGCGCGGGCGGTATAGTCCGCCGCCTTGCCGGGATCAGCGGCAATGGCAAGGCAGGGCGCGGCGACGCCGGGCGAATAGGCCAGCGCCAGGTCGCGCTGGTTGCCGAGCGGCTTCGTCGCCTGAATCTCCAGTTTTCCAGGGCGCGGGTACTGGTGATAGAAGAGCGCGGCTTCCTCGAGGCTCGGTGTCGGCGTGCTGGCCTGGTCCGGTGTCGC
>JBAQHA010000472.1:0-10852 GCA_049288075.1 Oricola sp. | reverse complement strand
CTCAAAAGCAACGTAAAGACCGTTGTCGAAACGGTCGAGGTGCATGACGGCGCCGGCCCCGGCATCGAGTTCGCCACCATCGTGGTTGCCGCCGAGCCGATGCGTTACGGCACGCTGATCGATCCGGGCATGCTCAAGGAACTGCCCTGGCCGAAGGACGATCTGCCCAAGGGCGCGTTTTCGACCATCGACGATCTGCTGACCACGGGCGAACGGGTCGCGCTTGCCGCGATCGACGCCAATGAGCCCATCCTCGTTTCGAAGGTGACCGACCCGAATGATATCGCGACGCTGTCGCGGCGCATCGAGGACGGCATGCGCGCGGTCACGATCCGGGTTGACGATATTACCGGCGTCGCCGGTTTCGTCGTACCAGGCGACCGGGTGGACATCCAGTTGACCCGCACCTTCACGATCAAGGGCAAGGAAGGCGATACGGAGGGCGACGTAGCGCCGATCGAGATTTCTCCCGCCGGCGACCGTACCTACACCGGATCGGCGGATGCATTCGTCGCAACCGCGATCGTGCTGGCCGACGTGAAGGTACTTTCGATCGACCAGATCGCCGACGAGCGCCAGTCTGCTCCGGTGATCGTGCGCGCGGTAACGCTGGAAGTCGACGCATTCGGCGCCAAGGCGCTCGCGTCGGCGCAGTCGGCGGGCACGCTTTCGCTGCAATTGCGTCGTGCCGGCGACGTGGCCGAAGACGACAACTTCAAGATGCCTCTGCACGGCCTCGACGAGAGCATGACGTCGGCTTTCGAAATTGATCCGGGCTCCTCGACCGCCAAGGTGACCGTTCACCGCAAGGCGGAAGTCGAAACCTACGATGTCCGCGACGAAGGAGCCGTTAAATGATGCGTTTCCGTTCCAAAGGAGCGCTGTTCATCGGCGCCACAGTATCGTTGGCCGTTGCATTCGCTCCTGCAAGCGGCGCTTTGGCGCAGGAAAACGTGCTTCAGATATCAACCGCCAAGACCCATCCGATCACCGTCGAAAAAGGCAAGCCGAAAACCATCCGGACGAAGAATTCATTCTTCGAGATTGTCGTCGGCGATCCGGAGATCGCGAATATTCAGCCGCTGACCAACCGGTCGTTTTATGTGCTCGGCGTTGCCGCCGGCACGACCGGCATCGCGCTGTTCGACGAACAGAAGAACCTGATCGGCTCGGTCGATGTGGAGGTGAGCGTCGACACGACGCGCCTGAAGACGGCGATCCGCGAAAACGTGCCTGACGCCGACATCAAGGTGACGACCACCAACGGGCAGGTCATGCTGTCGGGAGAGGCACCTGACCAGGTTTCCGCCGACCGCGCGACGAAGATCGCGGAGAAATTCGCCGGCGAGGGTGACGAGATCATCAATTCGGTCAACATAACTTCGTCGCAGCAGGTTCAACTCAACGTCCGTTTCGTCGAAATCAACCGCAATGCCGGGCAGGAACTCGGCGTGACCATTGACAAGCTGGGATATAGCTCGACCGCCAAGAACGCGACCTCCGGCGTGGTCACGGCCAGCAGCGCCGCCGCCGGTGTCTTCTCCGGCGGCATCCTGGGCAACCTCGTCAGCGGTGGCGTCGACGTCGATATCGCGATTCACGCGATGGAGGACCGCGGCGTCGCGCGCCGGCTCGCCGAACCGAACCTGGTCGCGCGTTCCGGCGAAAAGGCAAGCTTCCTTGCCGGCGGCGAATACCCGATCGCCGTGACCGACAAGGACGGCAAGGTGACGGTCGACTACAAGAAGTTCGGCATCGGCCTGGAGTTCATGCCGACCGTCCTGAAAGACGGGCTGATTTCGCTGGAAATCGAACCGGAAGTCTCCTCCATCGACAAGTCCTACGATGCCTTCGGCTATCCGGTGTTCTCCGTGCGCCGCGCCAAGACATCGGTCGACCTGAAGAGTGGCCAGAGCTTCATGATGGCCGGCCTTTTCCAGTCCGAGAACGACCTTTCGCGCAAGAACCTCCCAGGCACGCGCAAGCTGCCCGTCATCGGCGCCCTGTTCGCCTCGAAGGAGTTCCAGCGACGCGAAACCGATCTGGTTATTATCGTGACGCCGCATCTCGTGCGCCCGATCCAGCCGGGCACGCCGGTGGCGACGCCGCTCGACGGGTCTCGTCCGGCAACCGAGTACGAAAGGGCGCTCGGCGTGGACGAAGTGCGGTCGGCCTCGATCAACGCAGGTGTCGCAGGAGGCGAGGTCGCCGCCCCGACCAAGACCAGCGGCCATTTCCTCACTCTCGAAATCGGCCAGTAAGGGAGGCTGCGATGAGCAAGTTTCGTATTGCCATGACACTCGCGCTCGGCGCGCCGCTGCTGGCGGGATGTCAGACCGCCGAGGACAAGGACATCGAGGGTGTTACGCTCGCCGCGGGAAACGCGGTCGCCTACAACAGCGCTCTCCAAATCATCGATCCGTGGCCGGCCGGCGTACAGGATACCAATATCAAGGTTCCCTCCGATCGCGGCGCCAAACCGGCGGCAACGCCGGGCGACACGGTACAATCGGGCGGGGCCGGCAATACGTCGGCAACCAACTGACGGCACATGAGAAATCCGATCAAATCAACGGTTTTTGCGTGATAAAATGACGAGCGGCAAGGAACAGAACAACAAGATCGTCCTGGTCTCCACCGACAAGCAGTTTGTCGCGGCGACACAGACGGCATTTTCGGTTTCCGACGCGATCAAGCTGGTCACCATCGAAAAGGCCGTCACTGAGCTGCAGGGCGAAATCGGCGACGCCGACGCGGGCGCCGTCATCATCGACCTCGACGAGACGAACCTGGAGCGGCTCGAGGCATTGCAGCGCGTGACGCGCCGGCTTAACGATCGCGTGCCGGTGATCGTGGTCGCCAAGGGGCTCGACGCCGCGATGGTGCGCATCGTCGTGCAACTTCACGCCGCCGATTTCCTGGTCAAGCCGGTGACGACGACCGATCTGGTCCGCTCTTGCATCCGCGCACTCAAGGGCATGGACAAGAACGAGACCGGCGAGGCGGATATCAGCGCCTTCATGCCGGCCGCCGGCGGCGTCGGCAACACGACGATCGCGATCGAAACCGCTTTCCTGCTGCATCGTTCGGCGACTCGCGCCGCGTCGACCTGCGTCGTCGACCTGAATTTCCAGAACGGTTCCTGCGCGGAGTATCTCGACCTCGAGCCACGGTTCGACATCACGGAAATCGAAAACCAGGTCGAGCGCCTCGACCGTCAACTGCTCGACGCGCTGTTGTCGAAGCACGCCTCCGGCCTGGCAGTGCTGGCCGCGCCGAACATGCCGACGGAAATGCGTTCCTTCGACGTCGACGTGGTCGTGCGCGTTCTCGACCTCGTCTCGGCCTATTTCGACAACGTGGTCATCGACTTGCCGCGCACGTGGTTTCCGTGGACGGAAACGGTGCTGCGCGGGTCCAACCACGTCTACATCACCGCCGAGATGACGGTACCGTGCATGCGCCACACCCAGCGCCTCGTCAACGCGATCGAGAGCGACGTGGGCAAGGATGTGAAACCGCGCGTCATCATCAACCGCTATTCGCCGAAAGGCGCCGAGGGGAGCATCCGCTCGTCGGATGTCGAGGAACTGCTCGGCGATCGCTTCGGAGGCGGTATCGCCAACAATTACAAGCTGGTGCGCGAAGCCGTCGACCGTGGCGTACCGTTGCACGAGATCGATCCGAACGCCAATGTCGTTCAGGACCTGAAACGCATCATCCTGCCAGAGGAATCGCAGCTCGAAACCGGGCGCAAGCGCGGGTTCCTCGGCATGGGCATGGGGCTGTTGAAAAAGGCCGGCTAGGCCGGATGAAGGCAGTCGAACCGGCGCAAGACCGGGCGGCGCAGGGGAAACGATAAAACGATGTCCAGCAGGTTCACGCAACTCAAGACCCGCGAGTCAGCCTCCATTGCCGCTCCGGCGCCGGCAACCGAGGAACGCCCCGTCGTCATTCCCAACAAGCGCATGGCCAAGCCGGCGCCGGTGCGCGCCGCGCCGAAACCGCAGGAACGCACGCTCGACGCGCGCGTCAAGCTGCACCGAAAGCTGATCGAGGAAATCAACCTCGTTGCGCTGGAGGCCCTTCCGGCCGACCGGATGCGCCAAGAAGTCCAGACTTTCGTCACCGACTACGTGCGTACCGAACGGCTCGCGCTGAACGCGGCGGAAGTGGAATCGCTGATCGACGATCTCGTCGACGAAATGATTGGCCTGGGCCCGCTGGAGCCGTTGCTGAAGGATCCGACCGTCAGCGATATCCTGATCAACGGCCACCAGAACTGTTTCGTGGAGCGGCGCGGCAAACTCGTCCAGGAAGTCATTCCGTTCAAGGACGAGGCGCATCTGCTGCGCGTGGTCAACAAGATCGTCGCGGCCGTCGGCCGGCGCATCGACGAGTCGCAACCGATGTGCGACGCGCGCATGCTCGACGGCTCGCGTTTCAACGCCGCGATCCGCCCGATCGGTGTCGACGGCCCTCTGGTCTCGATCCGCAAGTTCTCCAAGAACAAGATGGGCTTGCACAAGCTGGTCGAATTCGGCGCGCTGACGCAGCCGATGGCGGAGGTGCTTGCGGCGGCGGTTTTCGCGCGCATCACGACGATCATTTCCGGCGGTACCGGCACCGGCAAGACGACGATGCTGAACGCGTTGTCGGCTTTCATTTCCGAGGACGAACGCCTGATCACGATCGAGGACGCGGCAGAACTGCAACTGCAGCAGCCGCATGTGGCGCGCATGGAAACACGCCCGGCCAACTCCGAGGGCATCGGTGAAATCCGCCAGCGCGACCTCGTCAAGAACGCACTGCGCATGCGTCCCGACCGCGTGATCCTCGGCGAGTGCCGCGGCGAGGAAGCCTTCGACATGCTTCAGGCCATGAACACGGGCCACGAAGGCTCCATGGCGACGATTCACGCCAATACGCCGCGCGACGCCATCGCCCGTCTGGAACAGATGCTCGGCATGACCGGCATGCCGATGACGGTGGCTTCGATCCGCAGCCAGATTTCCAGCGCCATCGGGCTTATCGTGCAGTTGACGCGCCTATCCGACGGCAAGCGAAAGGTGACCAGCGTCGCCGAGGTGACGGGCATGGAAGGCGACGTCATCCAGATGCAGGAGATATTCACCTTCCGGCGCACCGGCATGACCGCCGAAGGCAACATCATCGGCCATTTCGAGGCGACGGGTATCCGGCCGCGTTTCCTTGAGGAATTGCACGCCATGGGCGTCGAATTTCCCGGCGAGTATTTCGACCCGTCGAACAAACAGGCGGGGTGAGATGGAACTCGACGAGGTCACCCTTTACATCGTCTACGCGTTCGCCGCCGGCGCGGGCATCATGCTGGCCGAGGCGGCTTACATGCTGCTTTCGTCGGGCGCCGACTCGCGCCGCGCAGTCAACCGCCGCATGCGGCTGCAGGCGCGCACGATCAACCAGAAGGAAGTCCTCGTCCAGTTGCGCAAGGAACGCGGACTCGACGGCGAGGACGGACGTTTCTCGCCGATGGCGGCGTTGCGCGACCTGCGTATCCAGTCCGGC
The DNA here is from genome assembly GCA_049288075.1 of Oricola sp. Taxonomy (GTDB): domain Bacteria; phylum Pseudomonadota; class Alphaproteobacteria; order Rhizobiales; family Rhizobiaceae; genus Oricola. Next base: position 5,305 of record JBAQHA010000472.1, on the reverse strand, counting down.
ATGGTGATGCCGTTGACGACGTTCCTCACAATCACCACCACAATCGCTTTGGTCGTCGGTATCGGCGGCGGGTTCTACGTCAACCGGATCATGTACGGCATCCTGGTCGGGCTGGCGCTGGTTCCGGTGCTGCCGGTGTTCTTTCTGCGCTCGATGCGCAAGAAGCGCCACAAGCGTTTCGGGATCCAATTGCCGGAGGCGCTCGACCTGATCACCCGCGGCCTGAAGGCCGGTCACCCGGTGCCGGTCGCCGTGTCCATGGTCTCGCGCGAGATGTCGGACCCGATCGGCACCGAATTCGGCATCGTCTCCGACGAGGTCACCTACGGATCGGACATGGTCTCGGCGCTGCGCAATCTCTATGAGCGCGTCGGCCACGAGGATCTGCCGCTGTTCGTGACCGCGGTGTCGATCCAGGCGACGACCGGCGGCAATCTGCGCGAAATCCTTGAGGGCCTGTCCGCCGTCATTCGCGAACGCGGCAAGCTGCGCCGCAAGGTCAAGGCGATTTCCGTGGAAGGCCGGATGTCCGCCTATATCCTGACCGCGGTGCCGGTGCTGCTGGTGGTCGCGGTGATGATCCTCATGCCGACCTATTACACCGACGTGGCGGACAAGGGTCTGACCTGGTACCTCGCCGGCGCGTCCTTCGGCTGGCTGCTGCTCGGCAACGCCATCATGTTCAAGATGGCAAGCTTCAAGTTCTGAGGAGAGACGCGCCATGAACCTTTCCTCGCTCGTGATGCCGGCCGGCGTCTTCATCATCGTCCTGGGCCTCGCGGGGCTCGTCTATTCCTTCATGCAGGATCGCAAGCGTCACGGGCATATGCGCGAACGGTTGCACGTCCGCTTCGACGAGCAGGAAGCGGTCGGCATCACCAATTCCGAGGACAAGAAGCGCAGGGAGGCCGAAATCGCCGACAAGGCGGCCCGGCGCGCGGCGGAGTTCTATGCCTCGGCGGACCCGGAAAACGTCGTGCGGCTGCGCCAGACCCTCATGCGCGCCGGCTATCTCGACCCGGACGCCGTCGGCAAGTTCTTCCTGGTGCGTTTCGCGGCCATGGCGGGCGGGCTGGTGTTCGGCATTCTGATGATCGTGCTGATGCATGTGGCGCCTGTATCGCAACGCGGCGTCATGACGCTCGCCGGGTTTTCCATCGGCGGCTACTTCCTGCCGGCTTTCGCGCTCAAGCAGCAGGTTTCCAGGCGTGTCACGGAATACCGCAACGGCTTCCCGGACTTCATGGACCTGATGATCGTCTGCGCCGACGCGGGCATGAGCCTGGAGGCGGCCATCGAGCGCGTGTCGAAGGAGATCCGCGTCACCTATCCCATGCTGAGCCAGAACCTCGTGCTGGTGTCGCTCGAACTGCGCGCCGGGCGCAGCATCGCCGAAGCTCTGAAGTCTCTCGCCGAACGTCTCGGCGTTGACGAGGTCCGCGCCTTCGCGACGCTGCTGCAGCAGTCGAAGGAACTGGGCACCAGCCTGTCCGGCGCGCTGAAGGTGTTTTCCGACGAGATGCGTCACAAGCGCATGTCGATCGCCGAGGAGAAGGCGCATGCGCTGCCGGCCAAGATGTCGATCCCGGTGACAGTGTGCATCCTGCCGGTCGTGGTGATGATCGCGATCATTCCGATCATCGTAAGGTTCAATTCATAGGGGAATCGTTAGCCCTTCCTTAGGGGTGTTTGCCGACCGCAAATTTACCCCTGTGCGGTATCTTTTCAGGAGAGACCCGGGATACCGGGCGGGTACGGGGACAGAGCGAAATGAAGAACAGCATTCATCGGCTAGTCGCGATCGCGCTTGTGGCGGGTACGCTCGCCGGTTGTCAGACCTCTTCCGTCGACACGGAAACGACGTCGTCCTTCATGGCGAACGGGCAGGGCGACCTCGCCGCCCGCAAGATCGATTTCGCGGCCAAACAGTTCGAAGCCGGCAATTACGGCCTGGCCGAAAAGAACTTCCGCCTCTCGGTCGAAGCGACGCCGGAAAACGGCGTTGCATGGCTCGGGCTTGCCGCATCCTACGACCAACTCGGCCGCTTCGACCTCGCGGACCGCGCCTATGACCGGCTGCTGAAGCTCGAAGGGCGCAAGGCGGCGATCCTGAACAACCAGGGCTTTTCGTTCATCCTGCGCGGCGACATGAAACAGGCGCGCAAGATCCTCGCCGAAGCCCGCGCGATGGCGCCCGGCAACCCCATCATCGAGGGGAACTGGCAACTCGCGGCCGGCTGACGTCACGGGCCTTGCATTGGCCAAAATGACATGGTCTATCCGGCGCGAGTGAAACCAGCCGGATGGACAAATCCTTGCGGGACATACTTTCCGATCTCGATTCCGGGCCGGACGAAGCGCGCGATCCGATGCGCAGCGCCCAGGAAAACATGCGTCGGCCGCTTCCCAAACGCTTCTACGAACGCGCCGAAACCGGTGAGCGCGAGGGTGCGCATCATGTCCTGCTTGACGGGCGTGCGGTAAAGACGCCGGGCAAGAACGCGCTCGCCTTCGCGACACCAGCCGCCGCCCAACTGATCGCCGACGAATTCGCCGCGCAGGGCGAGAATATCGATCCGGCCACCATGCCGTGCTACCGGCTCGCCAATACCGCGGTGGACGGCGTTGGTTCGGACATGCAGGCAGTTCTGGAGGACGTGCTGCGCTATTGCGGCACCGACCTACTGTTCTACCGCGCCGCCAGCCCGCAGGAACTTGCCGACCGGCAGCGCGAATTGTGGGACCCGGTGGTCGACTGGGCGGACTCTCTTGCCGGATCGCGCTTCAATCTCGCCGAGGGCGTCGTTCATGTCGCCCAGCCGCGCGAGGCGATCGCCGCCATCGGCGTGCATCTGAACACGATCAGGGATCCGCTCGTGCTGGCGGCGATCCATTCCATGACGACGCTGATGGGCTCTGCCATGTTGGCGCTTGCCGTCTGGAAGGGCGAGTTGAGCGCGCAGCAGGCATGGGACGCAGCGCATGTCGACGAGGACTGGAACATCTCCCATTGGGGGGAAGACACCGAAGCAAAAATGCGCAGGGCCAATCGTTGGGCGGAGATGGAAGCCGCGGCGCGGATGATCGAGGCTCTTTCCGCCTGATCGTCTAGAACAGGCCCAGCCCCTTCATCGAGATATGGCCGGACTTGCCGATGATGATATGGTCATGGACGGCGACGTTCAGCGTCTTTCCGATGTCCGCGATCTGCTTCGTCATCTCGATGTCGGCGCGCGACGGCGTCGGGTCGCCGGACGGGTGATTGTGGAAGAGGATCAGGGCGGTTGCCGACAGTTCGAGCGCGCGGCGCATCACCTCGCGCGGATAGACCGGCGTGTGGTCGATCGTGCCGACCTGCTGCACCTCGTCGGCGATGAGCGCGTTCTTCTTGTCGAGGAAGAGGACGCGGAACTGCTCCCGCATCTCGTGAGCCATCGCGGCCTTGCAGTAATCGAGCACGGCATTCCAGGACGACAGGACCTCGCGGCCCGCGATCTCGCCCTTCAGCATGCGCTGCGCGGCGGCGGCGACCGTCTTCAGATCCGAGGCGACGGCTTCCTTGACACCCGGAACCTCCATCAGCCGCTTCGGGTCTGCGCCAAGCACCGCGCCGAAGGAGCCGAAACGGGTGAGGAGCGCCTTTGCGAGCGGCTTGGTGTCGCGGCGCGGGATCGAGCGGAACAACAGCAGTTCGAGCAATTCGTAGTCGGCGAGCGCTGCCGGGCCGGCTTCCATGAAGCGAGCGCGCAGCCGGTCGCGATGGCCGGCGTGCGGCGATAGCGGTTCCGGCGGATTCACAGGCTCGTTCGGGACCAAACCGGCAGGCTGCGGAAACTCCGCCAGGAAAATCTGCCTTTCGTCCGGTTCGTCGGCCACGCTTGCCCCCGTCGCGGCTTGAGACCGCCGCTCAAGGTTAGCCGGGCAGGCCCGGCCGGTCGAGACCCTTCGGCGAAAGCGTGAAAATCTCGCAGCCGTCGTCGGTGACGCCGATCGTGTGCTCGTACTGGGCCGACAGGCTGCGGTCGCGGGTTACCGCCGTCCAACCATCGGACAGCACCTTCACATGCGGGCGGCCGAGATTGATCATCGGCTCGATGGTGAAGATCATGCCCTTGCGGATCTCGATGCCCTCGTCGGCGCGGCCGTAATGCAGCACGTTCGGGGCGTCGTGAAACAGCTTGCCGATGCCGTGGCCGCAGAAATCGCGCACCACGGAGCAGCGTTCCGCCTCGGCGTGTTTCTGGATCGCCTCGCCGATGGCGCCCATGCGCGCGCCGGGCTTCACCGCGGCAATGCCGAGCATCAGGCATTCATGCGTCACTTCGAGCAGGCGCTCGGCGGCGCGCTTGATCTCGCCGACCGGATACATCCGCGAGGCGTCGCCGTGCCAGCCATCGAGCACGTAGGTGACGTCGACATTGACGATCTCGCCCTCGCGCAGCGGCTTGTCGTTGGGGATGCCGTGACAGACGACGTGGTTTATCGAGGTGCAGCAGGAATGGGTATAGCCGCGATAATTCAGGGTCGCCGGCGCGGCGCCGTGGTCCATGCCGAATTCGAACAGGAAGCGGTCGATCTCCTCGGTCGTCGTGCCGGGCCTGACCATCGGCAAGACTTCGTCGAGCGCCTTCGCCGTCAACTGGCCGGCGCGGCGCATGCCTTCGAATCCTTCTTTCCCGTGAAGGCGGATCTGCCCGGTATTCTTCACCGGGGCCAATTCGGCTTCGAGATAGGTCACCATCGTCATGCTCCAAGATTACCGGCATCACTCCACGATGGGAATGGTTTCGATCGGCAGGATTTCATTTTCGGAGATTTGGCACCGAATGGCGAAGGCTTCAACCCCGGCGGCCGCGGCGCGGTCGAAAGCGGCGCAATAGGCGGGGTCGAGATCCCGGCACAGCTTGAGGCGGTCGCAATCGCCGCGCTGGACGAGATAGACCATGATCGCCCGGTGGCCCTGGCGCACCATGTCGGCCATTTCGTCGAGATGCTTGGCGCCGCGCCGGGTGACGCTGTCGGGGAATTCGGCGAGGCCGGTCGCGCGCATGAAGTGGACGTTCTTGACCTCGACATAGGCGAGGCCCCTGGCGGGATCGCTCAGGAGGATGTCGATGCGGGAGTTGCGGCCGTATCTCTGCTCGCGTTTCAGCGTCTCGTAGGACGAGAGATCGGCGATCATGCCGGCGTGGATCGCCTCCTCGGTCAAGCGGTTCGGAAGACCGGTGTTGATGCCTACCAAGGCTCCATCGGCTTCGACGATCTCCAGCGCGTGGGCGTATTTGCGCGTCGGGCTGTCCCACAC
>JBAQHA010000471.1:0-17577 GCA_049288075.1 Oricola sp. | reverse complement strand
GCTGATAATCAAACGAATCTGGGGAAGTATCCTATGGCTAGCATTTCTCTGACACGCCGTTCCGCCCTGATGGCAGCCGCCGCGACCTCGCTGGCGCTTGCCGCGCCGCATATCGCCTTGGCGCAGGGCGCGCCGGATTCCGACGGCGAAGTCGACATGGAGAAGCTGCTTCAGCCCGGCTCGCTGCCGGACCAGGTCGAAGGTTCCGCCGACGCGCCGATCACCGTCGTCGAATACGCCTCGATGACTTGCCCGCATTGCGCCCAATTCCACGTGGCGACGCTGCCGGCCATCACAGAAAAATATATCGATACCGGTAAGGTCCGCTTCATCCTGCGCGAATTCCCGTTCGATCCGCGCGCCGCGGCCGCCTTCATGCTGGCGCGTTGCGCGCCGGAAGGAAAATACTACGCCATGATCGACGTGCTGTTCAAACAGCAGGATGCATGGACGCAAGTGGAGAACGCCCGCGCGCCGCTCGAAAACTTCGCCAAACTGGCCGGTTTTACACAGGAGAGCTTCGAGGCCTGCTTGACCAATCAGAAGCTTCTGGATGACATCAATGCGGTACGGGAGCGCGCATCGGCGGACTTCGGCGTCAACGCCACACCGACGTTCTTCATCAACGGAAAGAAGTATTCCGGAGCCCTGACTGTTGAACAGATGTCGGCCATCTTCGACGCTTTGCTGTGACGGCAGATCGGCGCGCGTCTTGATCAAGGCGTGCGTTTTCGGCTGTGGCCCGGCCGGCGGAGGCGCGGATGCGGTTTGAGAAGCTCCGCCTCGTCGGCTTCAAGTCCTTCGTCGAGCCGACGGAATTCATCATCGAGGGCGGCCTGACCGGCGTGGTCGGGCCGAACGGCTGCGGCAAGTCCAATCTTGTCGAGGCGCTGCGCTGGGTGATGGGTGAATCATCCTATAAGAACATGCGCGCAAGCGGCATGGACGACGTGATTTTTTCAGGTTCCGGCACGCGCCCCTCGCGCAACACGGCCGAGGTTTCGCTGTTCCTCGACAACAACGACCGCACCGCGCCCGCCAGCTTCAATTACGACGAGAAACTGCAGGTGACGCGCCGCATCGAGCGCGAGGCGGGTTCGGCCTACAAGATCAACGGCAAGGACGCGCGAGCCAAGGACGTGCAGCTTCTCTTCGCCGACCAGTCGACCGGCGCCCGCTCGCCGTCGATGGTCGGGCAGGGCCGTATCGGCGAACTCATCCAGGCGAAACCGCAGGCGCGCCGCGCGCTGCTCGAAGAGGCTGCCGGCATTTCCGGCCTGCACACCCGCCGCCATGACGCCGAACTGCGCCTGCGCGGCGCGGAGACCAATCTGGAGCGCCTCGAGGACGTCGTCGGCGAACTGGAGAGCCAGATCGAGAGCCTGAAGCGCCAGGCCCGTCAGGCCAACCGCTTCAAGGCGCTGTCGCGCGATATCCGCGAGGCGGAAGCGACGCTGCTGCATCTGCGCTGGACGCTCGCCAAGGCCCAGGAGGCCGAGGCCCAGTCCGCGCTGGCCGGCGCAACGTCCGTCGTTGGCGAACGCGCCCAATTGCAGATGGAGGCGGCCAAGACCCAGGCCGTCGTCCAGCACAAGCTGCCCGAATTGCGCGAGAAGGAAGCCGCGACCGCCGCCGCGCTGCAGCGACTGACGATCGCGCTCAATCAGCTCGACGAGGATGTGCGCCGGCAGGAAGCGCGCCGCGCCGAATTGCAGGGCCGCGCCGAACAGCTTGCCGCCGATATCGCCCGCGAGGAGGCGATGAAGCAGGAAAACGGGGCCGCCACCGAGCGGCTGAATCTGGAAGAATCGGAACTGACCTCCGACGAAGCGTCGACCGGCGACCGCGAGGCGGAGCTGAAGCAGCTGTTCGAGGCGGCGGAAGCCGCGCTTGCCCGCTCGGAAGCCGAACTCGCCCGCCTGACCGGCGACCGCGCCGAGGCCGGCGCGCTGCGCACCCAGCTTGAACGCCGTATCCGCGAGACCCGCGAGCGCTCGGAGCGTCTGGTCGGCCAGCAGAACCGCCTGCTCGCCGAACTCGCCGAAATCGAAAACCGCATCAAGACGCTGGCCGATCCGGCCGAGAAGCGCGTGCTGCTGGAAACCGCCGAGGAAGCCGTCACGGTGGCGGAGAGGACGGCGGCGGACGCCGACGGCGCCCTGGCCGCCGCGCGCGAGGCCGAACAGGCCCGTCAGCATCCGCTGCAGGAAGCCCGCGCGCTGGTCAACCGGCTGGAGACCGAGGCGCGGACCCTCGCCAAGATGCTCAACACCGGCGGCAGCGACCTGTTCCCCGCCGTGGTCGAGCAGATGAAGGTCGAAAAGGGCTTCGAAGCGGCTCTCGGCGCGGCTCTCGGCGACGACCTCGATCTGCCGCTCTACAGAAACGCGCCCGCCTACTGGGCGGCGATCGCGCCGCTCGCCGACGATCCGGCGCTGCCGGAGGGCGCGAAGTCGCTTGCCGGCTACGTCAAGGCGCCGGACGCGTTGCGCCGCGCCTTGAGCCAGATCGGCGTGGTCGAGAGCGTCGAGGCAGGCTCCGCGCTGCAGACACAATTGAAAACAGGCCAACGGTTGGTGACGAAGGCCGGCGCGCTGTGGCGCTGGGACGGTTACACGGCCCGCGCCGATGCGCCGACACCGGCGGCCCAGCGGTTGGCGCAGAAGAACCGGCTCGCCGAACTCGACGCCGAGATCGTCGCAGCGACCAAGATCATGCGCCTTCGCGAAGCGGAAGCCGCCGAGGCGAAGACCGCGACCCAGTCCGCCGGCGAGGCCGAGCGCGCCGCGCGTGAAGCGGTCAGGGCGGCGCAGAACGGTGCGCGCGACGCCCGCGAGGCGCTTGCCGCCGCCGAAAGGGCGACTGGCGAACTGTCGAAGCGCAAGGCGGTGCTGGAGGAAAGCCTCGTTCGCGCCAAGGCCGACATCGAGGAAGCAGCCGGTATTCTCGCCGAAGCTGAAACAGCGTTGTCCGGCGAACCGGACCTTTCCGTCCTCGATAGTGCCGTCGAAAGGCAGTCGACTGTCGTTACGACCGAGCGCGCCCAGCTGACGGAAGCCCGCGCCAACCACCAGTCGCTTGCGCGCGAACGCGAGGCGCGTCAGCGCCGCCTGGTTTCGTTGCGCTCCGAACGTGAGAACTGGATTTCGCGCGGCAGGAACGCCGACCAGCAGATCGCCGTGCTGGCCGCGCGCCGGCAGGAAACCGCCGCCGAACTCTCCGCGATGGAGGATGCGCCGGACGAGATGCCGTTGCGCCGGCGCGACCTGGTGCGCGAGATCGAGGCCGCCGGGCAGGCGCGCAAGGAGGCGGGCGACCGCCTCGCGCTCGCCGAGACGGCGGCGCGAGAGGCCGACAAGGCGGCAACCGACGCGATCACCGCGCTGTCGGGCGCCCGCGAGGAACGTGCCCGTTCCGAGGAGCGTCTGACGGCCTCGGCGGAGCGCCGCAAGGAGGTGGAAGCCCGCATCCGCGAGACTCTGAACTGCGCGCCGCACGAGGCGCAGAAACTCTCCGGCCTCGACGCCGATGCCGCGATGCCCGATCTCGACAGCGTCGAGCGCAAGCTGGAGCGGTTGAAGCTCGAACGCGAACGGCTTGGCGCCGTGAACCTGCGCGCCGAGGAAGAGCAGTCAGAACTGACCGAGCGGCTGGAACACCTCGTTCACGAACGCGACGACGTGGTCGACGCGATCCGCGAACTGCGCTCCGCCATCGGCAGCCTCAACCGCGAGGGCCGCGAACGGCTGCTCGAGGCCTTCGACGTCGTCAACGGCCACTTCAAGAGGCTCTTCACGCACCTGTTCGGCGGTGGCACCGCCGACCTGCAACTGATCGAAAGCGACGATCCGCTCGAAGCGGGATTGGAAATCGTCGCCCGCCCGCCCGGCAAGAAGCCGCAGACCATGACGCTGCTTTCCGGCGGCGAGCAGGCGCTGACGGCCATGGCTCTGATCTTCGCCGTGTTCCTGACCAATCCGGCGCCGATCTGCGTGCTGGACGAGGTCGACGCCCCGCTTGACGATCACAATGTCGAGCGCTTCTGCAACCTGATGGACCAGATGGCGAAGGACACTGACACGCGCTTCGTCATCATCACCCACAACCCGATCACCATGGCGCGCATGGACCGGTTGTTCGGGGTGACTATGGCCGAGCAGGGCGTTTCGCAGCTCGTTTCCGTCGACCTGCAACAGGCCGAGGAACTGCGCGAGGCGAGCTAGTCTCCTGACGGCGTGGCGCGCGCCGGTTATGCTGCACTGCGAAATAATTCTCGCGCCGCCTCGCCAAAGTCATTATGCATAGGTCACGGTTGACGCGACGGGGTGGATGTCGCCATTGACGACCGGGGAGAGGACTGGCCGAGGCCGCATGACGCAATGGGTTTTTTCATTCGGGGGAGGAAAGGCCGACGGGACTGCGCGTGATCGCGACCGTTTGGGCGGCAAGGGCGCGAACCTCGCCGAAATGGCGCGTCTCGGACTGTCCGTGCCCCCGGGCTTCACCATTGCCACCGACGCCTGCCGCCATTTCTATTCGAGCGGTCGCATGTTGCCCGATACGCTGACCAGGGAGGTGCAACAGGCGCTCGAAACGCTTGAGCGGTTGACCGGCAAGACATTCGGCGGCGAGAAGGATCCGCTGCTCGTTTCCGTGCGCTCCGGCTCGCGCGAATCCATGCCCGGCATGCTCGACACCGTGCTCAATCTCGGCCTCAACGACACAAGCGTCGAGGCCCTCGCCAAATCGAGCGGCAACGCCACCTTCGCCTATGACAGCTACCGCCGCTTCATCCAGATGTATGCCGGTGTCGTCATGGGGCTCGATCACTCGGTCTTCGAAGACATCATCGAGCGTGTGAAGAAGGCGAATGGGGCGATCCGCGACGGCGACCTGACCGCCGATCACTGGCGTATCGTCATCGAGGATTACAAGGTCGCCATCGCCGGAGAGTTGGACGAGGAATTCCCGCAGGAGCCGTTGAGGCAGCTCTGGGGCGCGATCCGCGCCGTCCTGAGGAGTTGGATGAATCCGCGCGCCATCACCTACCGCATGCTGCATCATATCCCGGAGGAATGGGGTACCGCCGTCACCGTGCAATCCATGGTGTTCGGCAATATGGGCGAGGGCTCAGCGACCGGCGTCGCCTTCACCCGCGATCCCTCGACCGGCGAGGACAATCTCTACGGCGAATATCTGCCGAATGCCCAGGGCGAGGACGTCGTCGCTGGATTGCGCACGCCGCATCCGCTGACCAAGGCCCAGGGGGCCGGCAACGATCTCGTGCCGATGGAAGACGCCATGCCGGTGACCTTTCACGAATTGAAGGAGGTTGCCAAGCGGTTGGAAAACCACTTCCGCGAGATGCAGGACATCGAGTTCACGGTGCAGGCGGGCAAATTGTGGTTGCTGCAGACGCGCGACGGAAAGCGCGCGGCGCGCTCCGCCATCAGGATTGCCGTCGCCATGGCCGAAAAGGGCCTGATCTCGAAGGCCGAGGCGCTGCGCCGCATCGATCCGTCCTCGCTCGAACAGTTGCTCCACCCGGCGATCAGCCCGGATGTCGAGCGCGTCGTCATCGGCCGGGGCCTCGCCGCTTCGCCGGGCGCTGCGACAGGAGAGATCGTGTTTACCTCGGAAGAGGCTGAACATTTGCGTTCCGCCGGCCGCAAGTCGATCCTCGTACGTCCGGAGACGAGCCCCGAGGACATTCACGGCATGCACGCTGCCGAGGGCATCCTGACCACCCATGGCGGCACGACCAGCCATGCGGCTGTGGTGGCGCGCGGCATGGGCAAGCCCTGCATTTCCGGTGCCGGTGCGATCCGCATCAACGCCGAGAAACGCACCATCCTCACCGGCGGACGCACGCTGAACGCCGGCGATATCATCACCATTGACGGCACGTCCGGCGAAGTGTTGCTCGGTGCGCTGCCGATGGTGCAACCGGAACTGTCGGGCGATTTCGGGACGCTCATGGAATGGGCCGATGAAATGCGACGCATGAAGGTGCGCGCCAACGCCGAGACGCCGGAAGACGCGCTGACGGCGCGCGGCTTCGGTGCGGAAGGCATCGGCCTGTGCCGCACCGAGCGCATGTTCAATGACGACGAGCGCATACGCGCGATGCGGATGTTCATCCTGGCCGACACCGACGCCGCGCGCGACGAGGCGCTTACGGCGATGCAGGCGATGCAGAAGGCCGACTTTCTCGAACTGTTCGCGATCATGCGCGGCCTGCCGGTGACGATCCGACTGTTCGACCCGCCGCTGCACGAGTTCCTGCCGCGTCCGGGCCGCGAGACGGAGCATACCGCGGAGCTGATGGGCATCGACCCGGAGCGCATCCGCCAGAAGGCCGAGGATTTGCATGAGATCAACCCGATGCTCGGCAATCGCGGCGTGCGCCTCGCGATCTGCTATCCGGAATTCATCGAGATGCAGGCGCGCGCCATCTTCCATGCGGTGATCGAGGCGGGCGAGAAGACCGGCAAGAAGGTCGTGCCGGAAATCATGGTGCCGCTCGTCGCCTATGAGCGCGAATTGAAATACATCAAGGACCGTATCGACGTCGTTGCCCAGGTCGTGATGGCCGAATGGGACACGCATATCGAATATCTTGTCGGCACGATGATCGAGTTGCCGCGCGCCGCTATCCGCGCCGACAAGATCGCCGAGAGTTCGGAGTTCTTCTCCTTCGGCACCAACGACCTGACTCAGTCGACCTTCGGCATTTCACGCGACGACGCGGGCCTCTACCTGAACGAATATCTGCGCAAGGGGGTGATCGATCGCGATCCCTTCATCACCATCGACGTGGACGGGGTCGGAGAATTCATCCACATGGCCGCCGAGCGCGGCCAGAAGACCAGGCCCGATATCACGCTCGGCATCTGTGGCGAGCATGGCGGCGACCCGGCGTCCATCGCGTTTTGCGAGACCGTCGGGCTGCACTACGTGTCGTGCTCGCCCTACCGCGTGCCAGTCGCGCGACTTGCAGCCGCGCAGGCGACGCTGGCGAAACGCTCCGAAAGCTGACGCCTATTCGGCGGCGACGACCGAACCGAGTTGCGTGAAGACGTCCATGAAAGCCGCGGCGAAGCTGCGGATTTCCGGGCGCATATCTTCTTCGGGCACGATCTTCACGTCGTTGCCGGCGTCGTTCAGCACCGCGAAGAGCAGTTTGCTCCGGTCGCCCGTCGACAGGACCGCGATGCGCTGACCCGGAATTTGGTCGAAGATCGGAAGCTGGAACAGGAAGTCGAAACCGCTCGAAGCGCAAGCCTGTTGCAGGCACTGCTCGAAGCCGAATTCCTGCAGGACCTGCCGGTCGAGAGCGAGTTCGAGTTCGACCATTTCGAGATCGGCCTTGTCCTTTTGATCCGGGACGGCTTGCGCCACCGCGGGTTCGAGGACGACGGTTTCTTGCAGCTGTGCGGACGGCATATGCGCCTCTCCCTTTCGGTTTTTCCCATTCCCTCCAGCGAGTTCAGTGATGACGTGCAGTTTGGCAGCAATAGGGCGCGCACGCGGCGGCATCGGGGCACTTTTATGATCGCCTTTACACAATGCGTGTTTTCGCGCTAACGCCGCGCGTCATGGCAATCCTCAGTTTCAGACGCTATCGCGAACCGATGATCCTGCGTCCGCTGCCCACGCGGCCCCGCTCGCGGTCGGCGGGATGGGCCTTGCGCGTCGCCGTTTTTGCGCCGATCCTCGCCATTGTATCGATCGTCGCGCACCGCTCCGGCTTCGTGGACACGCCGACATTTCTCGTGCTCGCAGGTTGCGTGGCGGCGGTCGGGCTCCTCGGTCTCTTCCTGATTTTCGTGGCGATGCGCAGTCTCTGGTCGAAAGGGACCAAGGGCGGCCGCCAGGCGATCTGGGCGCTGTTCTTCACGATCCTGACGCTCACCCCCTTCGTGTTCGTCGGGATCGGATTTTTCGCCTACCCCTACCAGAACGACGTTTCCACCGACCTTGTCGATCCGCCCCTTCTCGCCGTGGAAACGCGACTGTCGCAGGCCGATCCGCAGGCGATAGCCGCCGGGCGTCTTCATGACGGCTATCCCGGCCTGACCGGCCGCCGCTACAAGGCGCCGCCGGACGCCATCGAAGCGACGATCCTCGAGGTCGCCGAAGCCCAGGGCTGGACGCTGCTGTCGCGGCGCGGCCGCCTCGGTGCCGACGACGAAATGTTCTTCGAGTTTTCCTACATGATCCCGGTCATCGGGATCCCGGGCTCAATCGTGCTGCGTTTGACGGACGAGGGCGATACCTCCTTCATCGACATGCGCGCGCGTATGGACTTCGTCCCGCATGACCTCGGCTGGAATGCGCGCCTGATCGAGGCCTATCTGAAGGCCCTCGATTTCGAGCTGATCGGGATCGTGGAGGCTTAGGCCGGTTCGTAAACCCCGTCGATGGCGGGCGGGCCGTCGGTGGCGACAAGCCCCCGCGCGACGAGGTCCTCCAGATGGGCCAGAACCGACAAGGCTGCCGCGCCGTGCAGGCGCGGGTCCGTGTCGCGGTAGATCTCTTTCACCATCTCCGCAATCGTCCGGTCGCCCTTGCGAATGCGGTCGAGGATCGCCCCTTCGCGCATCTTGCGGTGGGTCTTCAGCGCGCGCACGAACTTGCGCGGCTTGATGACCCGGCCGCCATGGCCGGGCAGATAGACCGTCTCGTCGCGATCGGCGAGCCGGTCGAGCGAGGCCATGTAGTCGGCCATCGCGCCGTCCGGCGGCGCGACGATGGAGGTCGCCCAGGCCATGACATGGTCGGCGGAAAACAGGACGCCGGTCCCGGCAAGCGCGAACGCCATGTGGTTGGCCGTGTGGCCCGGCGTGGCGATCGCCTCGATCGCCCATTCGCCGATGTCGATAACCTCGCCGTCGGCAAGCCGTTGATCGGGCTGGAACGTCATGTCGGACGATGCGTCGAGCGGGTTGATCTCGCCTATATGCAGCGGCCGCGCGGCGCGGTGCGGGCCTTCGGCGACGACGGTCGCGCCGGTCGCCTGTTTCAGGCGGGCCGTCAGCGGCGAATGGTCGGCATGGGTGTGGCTGACGAAGATGTGGCTGACCGGGCGGCCGGCAATCGCTGCAAGCAGCGCCTGGAAATGCGCCTCGTCCTCCGGGCCCGGATCGATGACCGCCAGCGTCTCGCGCCCGACGACATAGCTGTTGGTGCCGTGGAAGGTGAACGGGCCGGGATTGTTGACCGTCAGCCGCGCGACATTCTCGGCCGCGGGAACGGCTTCGCCATAGGCCGGTTCGAACTGGCGGTCGAATTCAATGTCGGACATCTGGCGTCGCGCTGCCCCTGTGCACAGTCATGCCTCTTGGCGGACTTGCTGATTACCAGCTTGGCCGATATAGGCAAGGAAGGTCCCGCCCTTTCATATGGGGGCCGTCGAGACAGGAAAAAACCATGGCACTTCCCACCGCTTCCCAACCGCTCGTTTATCGCGCCCTTCCGCACGAAACCGCTGCGCGCTTCGCGATGTATGCGTTTCTTGTGATTGCAGGCTCGATGCTGATCGCCGTCGCAGGCCAGTTCAAGGTGCCGATGTGGCCGGTGCCGACGACCTTGCAGACGCTCGCGATCTTCACCATTGCCGCCGCTTATGGCCGCAATCTCGCCATTGCGACGCTTCTCGCCTATCTCGCCGAAGGCGCCGCGGGCTTGCCGGTCTTCACCAATGGCGGCGGGCTCGCCTATTTCGCCGGTCCGACCACCGGCTATCTCGCCGGCTTCGTGGTTGCGGCCGGCATCACCGGCTGGGCGGCCGACAAGGGCCTCGCGGACAAGCCGCTGAAGCTGTTCGCCGCCAATCTCGCCGGCGCGCTGACGATCCTCGTGCTCGGCGCCGTTTGGATCGCCGCCATGTTCGGCACGGAAAAGGCGATCGCTTGGGGTATCGGCCCGTTCATCGTCACCGACATCATCAAGGCCGGCCTTGCCGCCGCGCTCGTTCCGGCGCTGTGGAGCCTGTTCCGCCGCAAATAGGCTGAGCGTCCTAGCGAATATGAAAGCCGCGGCATAGTCCGCGGCTTTTTTATGCTTGCGATCCGCCGAAAAGCAGGGTGAATTTAGACCATGTATTCAAAAAATGATTATCCGCGCGATCTGGTCGGCTATGGCCGCATGCCTCCCGATCCGAAATGGCCCGGCGGCGCGAAACTCGCCGTCCAGTTCGTCGTCAACTACGAGGAAGGCGCCGAGAGCTGCATCCTCGACGGCGATCCGGCATCCGAGAAGCTCCTTTCGGAGATCGTTGGCGCCGACGCCTGGGCCGGTCAGCGCAACCTAAACATGGAATCGCTCTACGAATACGGCTCCCGCGCCGGATTCTGGCGGCTGTGGCGTATGTTCGCCGAGCGCGACATGCCGGTCACCGTATTCGGCGTCACCGTGGCAATGGCGCGCAACCCGGAGGCGGTCGCGGCCATGAAGGAAGCCGGCTGGGAGATCGCCAGCCATGGCTTGCGCTGGCTCGAATACAAGGATTTCGACGAGGCGACCGAACGCGCCCACATTCTGGAAGCCGTGCGCCTGCATACCGAAGTCACGGGAGAGCGCCCGCTCGGCATCTATCAGGGCAAGCCGTCCGGCAATACGCTGAAGATCGTCATGGAGGAGGGCGGTTTCGTCTATTCCGCCGATTCCTATGCCGATGAACTGCCTTACTACGTCGATGGCCCGAAGGGGCCACATCTGATCGTGCCCTATACGCTGGATGCCAACGACATGCGCTTCGCCACGCCGCAGGGGTTCAACTCCGGCGACCAGTTCTTCGCCTATCTGAAGGACAGTTTCGATATGCTGCTGGCCGAGGGCCGCGCGGGCGCGCCGAAAATGCTGTCGGTTGGCCTCCACTGCCGGCTCGTCGGCCGGCCGGGCCGCGCCGCGGCGCTCGCCCGCTTCCTCGACTACGTGAAGTCGCACGACGACGCCTGGGTGACGCGGCGCATCGATATCGCCCGGCACTGGTGGGAGACCCATCCCCCGAAGGCGGGTTGAGGCGATGCGCGTGGTGCCGCTTGCCGTCCGTCCCCTGACGAAGGAGGCTTTCGCCCCCTTCGGCGACGTCGTCACGACCGACGGCGCGGAACTCCGTCTCATCAACAACGGCTCGACCGAGCGCTTCCACGATCTGGCGAAGATCGACGTGACAGACGGCGGCGGCCGCGCCATCGTCAGCCTGTTCCGCGGCCAGCCCTTTGCCCCGCCGGTCGATATCGCGATGGTGGAGCGCCATCCGCTCGGCAGCCAGATGTTCTTTCCCTTGGGAGACAGACCCTACCTCGCCGTCGTCGCCCCCGACGCGGACGGAACCCCGGGCGCGCCGCTCGCGTTTCTTTGCCCGCCGGGCATCGGCGTCAACTACGCCAAGAACACCTGGCATCACCCGCTGCTGTCGCTTCGGGCCGTGAGCGATTTCCTGGTGGTCGACCGCGACGGGCCGGGAAACAACCTGGAAGAACACTTCTATGCCGAAACGCAGTTCCGCATTGACGCTTTGACGTAGGGACAGGCAGACTCCTCCGACCATGACCGACATGACCCAGACCGCCGGCAGCATTCGTTTCGTCCTCAACGGCAACCCCGTCTCCCTTGCCGTTCGCCCGGACACGACCGCGCTCGACGTCATCCGCAACCTTCTTGGCCTCAAGGGCACCAAGGAAGGCTGCGCCGAGGGCGATTGCGGCGCCTGCACCGTGCTGCTGCGCCGTGGCGAGGGTCCCCGCCAGGCGGCGAATGCCTGCATCATGACGGCGGCGCAGCTCGACGGTACGGAACTGACGACGATCGAGGGTCTCAAGACGAATGGCGGATTGACGCCGCTGCAGGACGCGATGGCCTCCAATGGCTCGTCGCAATGTGGCTTTTGCACGCCCGGCATCGTCATGTCGCTGACCGGGCTTCTGGAAAGCGACGGCGATCCGGACGAGGAGGAGATTCACGACGCGCTCGCCGGCAATCTCTGCCGCTGTACGGGATATCGCCCGATCGTCGAGGCGACGAAGGCGGCGGCGAAGGCCGGCATTGGTAATCCGGCTGCTGCTTCGCTGCCCGCAAGACAGGCCGAGGTCGCCTTCGGCGGCTCGGTTCTGCACCAGCCGGCGACGCTCGACGAACTGACGGTGCTGCGTGCGCAATATCCCGACGCGGTAATCCTCGCCGGCGGCACCGATCTCGGCGTTGCGCGCGCCGACTATCATTCCGACTGGGACCGCATCATCTCCACCGCGCAGGTGCGCGAATTGCGGGCGACTACGGCGACGCCCGAGGCCTGGACCTTCGGTGCGGCCGTCACTTGGGACGAAATTCTTCAAACCGTCCGCGAGGCTTGGCCGAGTCTGGCGACGCTGATCCGCCGTTTCGGCTCGACCCAGATACGCGCCATGGGCACGGTCGGCGGCAATATCGGCACGGCAAGCCCGATCGGCGACGGCCCGCCCGCCCTGATCGCGCTTGGCGCGTCGATCACGCTTGCCTCGAGGGCCGGCGGCGCGCGCACGATCCCGCTGGAGGATTTCTTCCTCGATTACCGCAAGACCGCGATGAAGCCCGGCGAGGTGATCGCCTCGGTCGCCGTTCCGCGTCCGAAGCCGGGCGAGGCCTTCCGCGTCTACAAGCACTCGAAGCGTTACGACCAGGACATTTCCACCGTCTGCGGGGCCTTCTGGGTTGCCATGGAAAACGGCGGGGTGAGTGCCTGCCGCATCGCCTATGGCGGCATGGCGGCGATTCCCAAGCGCGCAAAGGAGTCTGAAAACAGGCTGTTAGGTTCGGCGCTTGAATCTGAAGCGATACATGAAGCCGCCGAATTGCTGTCCCGGGATTTAGCGCCGTTGAGCGACTGGCGCGGCAGCGCGGCCTATCGCGCCCGCACCGCTGGCTCGCTGCTCGAACGCTTCGCGCGCGATCTTGCCGGCGAGACCGTGGAGGTGATGGCGCTGTGAATATCGACGTGAAATCCGTTCAGCGCGCCGTCGTAGGTCACGGACTTGCCCATGACAGCGCGGCCAAGCATGTCGCCGGCGAAGCCTCTTATATCGACGACATGCCCGACCTGCCGGGCACCCTCCACGCCGCGCTCGTTGTCTCGCCGGTCGCCCATGGCCGGCTGAAGGGGATCGATCCGGCGAAGGCGCTGGCGATGCCGGGCGTCGCCGCCTTCGTTGCGGCGGGCGACATTCCCGGCCACAACGATGTCGGCCCGATCCTCTCGGGCGAACCGCTCTTCGCGCCCGAAATCGTCGAATATGTCGGCCATCCGGTCGGCGCGATCGCGGCCGCCACCTACGAGCAGGCCGTCCGCGCCGCCCGCGCCGTCGCGCTCGTCATCGAGGAACTGAAGCCGGTGTTCGACGTCGAGGCGGCGCACGCCGCCGGCTCCTACGTGATGCCGCCGCAAAAGGTGATCGAGGGAGACGTCGACGCCGCGCTCGCCGCGTCGGAGCGCGTGATCGAGGGCCGGCTCGATATCGGCGGCCAGGACCATTTCTATCTCGAGACCCATATCGCGCTCGCCATTCCAGGCGAGGATGGCGACATGACCGTTCATTCCTCGACCCAGCATCCGAGCGAGGTGCAGCACCACGTCGCCCATGTGCTCGGCGGGCTGGCCAACTCCGTCGACGTGTTCACGCGCCGCATGGGCGGCGGATTCGGCGGCAAGGAAAGCCAGGCGACGATCATCGCCGCGGCGGCCGCGCTACTGGCCCGCAAGACCGGCAATCCGGTCAAGATGCGCCTGAAGCGCTCCGTCGACATGAGCGCGACCGGCAAGCGCCATGACATGGTCGCGACCTGGAAGGCCGGCGTCGACGCCGATGGCCGTATCCGTGGCCTCGACATCGAGTATCTTGCCCGCGCCGGCAACACGCCGGACCTGACCGGGCCGGTTATCACCCGCACGCTGACCCATTCCGACAATTCCTACTTCATCCCGGCCGCCCGCTTCGTCGGCCATGCCTGCAAGACCAACACGGTATCCAATACCGCCTTTCGCGGTTTCGGCGGTCCGCAGGGTATCGTCGCCATCGAGGCGATCATGGACCAGATCGCCCGCGAGCTGCGGCTCGATCCGAATGCCGTGCGCGAGATCAACTATTATGGGCCGGAAACCGGCGAGGTGACGC
Organism: Oricola sp.; assembly: GCA_049288075.1. GTDB lineage: Bacteria > Pseudomonadota > Alphaproteobacteria > Rhizobiales > Rhizobiaceae > Oricola. The sequence goes on along the minus strand of JBAQHA010000471.1, from coordinate 3,424 downwards.
CCTATGGCCAGCCGGTCGAACACAATCGGCTGGTCGAGGTGACCGAGACGCTGCTGGCGTCTTCCGACTGGCAACGCCGCCGCGCCGAGATCGACGCTCACAACGCAAAGAACCCGGCGCTGCGGCGTGGTCTCGCCTTCATGCCGGTCAAGTTCGGCATCTCCTTCAACCTGACCGCGCTCAATCAGGCCGGCGCGCTGGTACATGTCTACCAGGACGGCTCCGTTCATCTGAACCACGGCGGCACGGAGATGGGGCAGGGCCTGTACATGAAGGTCGCCCAGGTTGTCGCCGAGGTGTTCCAGATCGGCATCGACCAGGTGAAGATCACGGCAACGGCGACCGGCAAGGTGCCGAACACATCGGCGACAGCTGCCTCCACCGGCTCCGACCTGAATGGCATGGCGGCCTACAATGCCGCGACTGCCATTCGCGGACGCATGTCCAATGTCGCCGCGACTCATTTCGATGTTCCGGCCGATGAGATCGTCTTCCGCGAGGGCCGCGTCCATGCCGGCAACCGCTCGGTCTCCTTCGGCGAACTGGCCAAGATGACATGGGCGGCCCGCGTTCAATTGTCCGAAGCCGGCTACTACGCGACGCCGAAGATCCACTGGGACCCGAAGACGCTGAAGGGCCGGCCCTTCTTCTACTACACCTACGGCGCTGCCGTGGCCGAGGTCGCCATCGATACGCTGACCGGCGAGAACCGGTGCCTCCGCGCCGACCTGCTGCAGGATTGCGGCGCCTCGCTCAATCCGGCGATCGATCTCGGCCAGATCGAGGGCGCCTTCGTGCAGGGCATGGGCTGGCTCACCTGCGAGGAATTGTGGTGGGACGACAAGGGCCGGCTGCGCACGGTCGGCCCGTCGACCTACAAGATCCCCGGTTCGCGCGACGTGCCGCGAGAGTTCAACGTGGCGCTGCTCGAGAACGCGCCGAACCATGAAGAGACGGTCTTCCGGTCCAAGGCGGTCGGCGAGCCGCCTTTGATGCTGGCGGTCTCGGTCTGGCTCGCGATCCGCGACGCGATTGCCTCGTGCGGCGCGCCCGGCCTATCGCCGAACCTGAAGGCGCCCGCGACGCCGGAGAACATTCTCGACGCCATCGACGATTTCCGGGCGCGCGGCGGAGCGGCGAAGTGAAGGTTTCGCTTGCCGATCTGAATGCCTGTTCCGACTCCGATTTCGTCGCCGCGCTCGGCGCGATCTTCGAGCATTCCCCATGGGTCGCCGAGGCAGTCATACGGCAGCGGCCCTTCGCGACCGTCGGGGCGCTGCATGCGGCGATGGTCGCGGCAATCGATTTGGCCGGGCGCGAGGCGCAAATGGCGCTGATTCGCGCCCATCCCGATCTTGCCGGCAAGGCGGCCCTCGCCGGCGAGCTCACCGCCGAGTCGACCTCGGAACAGAAAGGCGCCGGGCTCGACCGGCTGTCGAGCGAGGAATTCGAACGTTTCCATGCGCTGAACGATGCCTACAAGGACCGCTTCGGCTTTCCGTTTATCCTGGCCGTGCGCGGCCACGACAAGCATTCGATCATGGCGGCGTTCGAGCGGCGGCTGAAGCACACGCCGGACGAGGAGAGGACGGAAGCGCTTGCGCAGATCGCCAGGATCGGCGAATTCCGCCTGAACGATCTGATCGGGGAATGACGATGGCAGGAAAACTCTCCACCCATGTACTCGACACCGCCCGCGGCAAGCCGGCGAAGGGGATGCGCCTGACGCTCTACCGGGCGACGCCTGGCAGCGGCGGTTTGGAACTGGTCAAGCAGGCGATCACCAACGCGGACGGCCGCACGGACGAGCTGCTGCTCGGTTCCGACGCGATGGAAAAAGGCACCTACGAACTGCGTTTCGAGGTCGCGGCTTACTTTGCCGAGCAGGGGACACCTCAGGACGATCTGCCGTTCCTCGATGTGGTGCCGATCCGGTTTTCGATTTCGGATACGCAGGCCGGCTATCACGTGCCGCTGCTCGTGACGCCTTGGAGCTATTCGACCTATCGGGGAAGCTAGCCGATGCGCCCGATCGGTGCAGCAGGCACGGCGGCATGACGAAGAAGATCGCTATCACGGGAGCATCGGGAGCGGTGGGCCGCATGATCGTGCCCCGCCTTGCGCGGGCGGGGATCGGCCTGGTCCTCGCAGGCCGCGATCCGGAGCGGTTGCGCGTCTTGTTTCCGGGCCACGCCGCCGTCGGCTATGACGATTTGCCAGCGGATCTGCGGGGTTGCGACGCGGTGCTCCACCTTGCTGCGCTCAACAACGACAGCGGCGCGTCTCCGGAGGTCTTTCGGGCGGTCAATGTGGACTTCCTTCTGCAAATCGCGGCGATCGCACGGGAGGCCGGCGTTCCGCTGTTCATCAACGCCGCCACTGTACAGGCGCTCGATGTCCGCACCACCGATCCCTATGCCGCAACCAAGAGGGAAGGCGAGGCCGTGCTTGCCACGCTCGAGGGGATGAACTGCGTCAATCTGCGTCTTCCGGCGGTTTACGGCGATCGCTTCGGCGGCAGGCTCGCGGTGCTGAACCGGTTTCCGGCCGTCCTGAAGAAACCCGCATTTGCATTCGCCTCGGCTTTTGGGCCGGTGGTGAGCGCGGATCGCGTCGCCGATGCCGTTACGGGTTTGCTCGAAGGCAAGGGAGATAGCGAGGTCTCCGTCGCCGATCCGAAGGAGGAAAATGCCGCATACTGCTTCCTCAAGCGTTGCATGGACCTCGCCTTCGTCGCCGTGGTCGCGCTGCTGTTCTGGTGGTTGTTCATTCTCGCCTGGTTCGCCGTGAAACTGACCTCGCCGGGCCCGGGCTTGTTTGCTCAATCACGCGTCGGCAGGAACGAGCACGTCTTCACCTGCTACAAGTTCCGCACGATGCGAACCGGCGCGCCGCAGGCTGGTACGCACGAGGTTCCGGCCTCGCACATCACATCGGTCGGGCGCCTGCTGCGCAAGACGAAAATCGACGAATTGCCACAGATCCTGAACATATTGCGCGGCGAGATGAGTCTTGTCGGCCCGAGCCCCTGTCTCCCGAGCCAGACAGAACTGCTCGACTGGCGGCGCAGACTGGGCGTATTCCGCTGCCGGCCGGGGATCACCGGGGTCGCCCAGGTCGAGGGCATCGACATGAGCCGGCCGGAACGGCTGGCGCGCATCGACGCGCGCTACTGCGCATTGCGGTCATTACCACTCGATATCCGCCTTGCGCTCGCCACGGTCTTCCACTGAGCATTCGCCGCCTAACCGGATTTTCCAAACAAGATGTCGCGGACATGCGCGCGAACCGATCGGATGTCGAAGCAATTGGCGACGAAATGGGCGTGGGATCGGTCGCCCATTCCAGCGACAACGCCCGGATTCTCCACCAGGAACCGGATCTTTTCGCAGGCATACGGGCTACTGATTTCGCCGTCCGCAAC
>JBAQHA010000470.1:0-1530 GCA_049288075.1 Oricola sp. | reverse complement strand
GGGCGAGAAGTCCTATGTCTATGAACTCGTATATGTTTAGCCTCTCATGACACCTTTCAGCTTTTCGCTTCTCAACACCGACGGCGCGGCGCGGCGCGGAGTGGTTCACACTGCGCGCGGAGACATCCGCACGCCGGCCTTCATGCCTGTCGGCACGGTCGGCACGGTCAAGGCGATGTATCTCGATCAGGTGCGTGACGCGGGCGCGGACATAATCCTCGGCAACACCTACCACCTGATGCTTCGCCCGGGCGCGGAGCGTGTGGCGCGGCTCGGCGGACTGCATGAGTTCATCCGCTGGCCGCATCCGATCCTGACCGATTCCGGCGGGTTTCAGGTCATGTCGCTGTCGGCGCTGCGCAAGATGAGCGAGGACGGCGTGGTCTTCCAGTCGCATATCGACGGCCAGCGCTACGAGATGAGCCCGGAACGCTCCATCGAGATCCAGGGACTGCTCGGCTCGGACATCCAGATGCAGCTCGACGAATGCGTGGCGCTGCCGGCCACGCCCGACGTGATGCGCAAGGCAATGGAATTGTCGCTGCGCTGGGCCGAACGCTGCAAGACGGCCTTCGGCGACCAGCCCGAAAAGGCGATGTTCGGCATCGTGCAGGGCGGCGACGACCAGACCCTGCGCGCAACTTCCGCAACGGCGCTCGCGGCACTCGATCTCAAGGGCTATGCGGTTGGCGGCCTCGCGGTTGGCGAGCCGCAGGAGGTCATGCTCGCCATTCTCGACGCGACCTGTCCGCTGTTGCCGTCAGACAAGCCGCGCTACCTGATGGGTGTCGGCACGCCGCAGGATATTCTGCGCTCGGTCGGACGCGGGATTGACATGTTCGACTGCGTGATGCCGACCCGGTCCGGCCGGCACGGGCTAGCTTTCACGCGGCGTGGTCGTGTCAATTTGAAGAATGCCCGCCACGCCGAGGATCATCGCCCGCTTGACGAGGAGTCCGATTGCCCGGCGGCGCGCGACTATTCCCGTGCCTATCTGCATCATCTCATCCGCTCGGGGGAGATGCTGGGCGCAATGCTGCTGTCGTGGATCAATATCCACTATTACCAGCAATTGATGCAGGGCATTCGCGATGCGATCGAGGCGGGGCGCTACGCCGAGTTCTGCGCCGCAACCGAGACCGAATGGGAGCGCGGCGACATCGCTGCGCTTTAGGTCATGCCGGCCGCGCCCTGTCGCAACGTTACGCCGTCGACCTTCCACGATCCGTCCGGCTGCTGTTCCATGTAATAGGCGGCGGTATAATCATTGCCGTCCGGGCCGCTGATCAGGACTTCCTGCATGATCCGGCCGTTCGCCTGGATCTCTATGCGTCCGAAAGCGTAATTGCCCGGTCGCAGCACGGGCAGATAGCCGTTGCGTACCATCGACATGAAGCCGTCCAGTGTCGGGAAAATCGCCTTGATGTCCGGCGAGGCGAAGGAATAGGCCTGCGCGAAATCGCCGGAGAGGAATGCCTCCAGCTGCCGCGTGACGATGTCCTGCGCCTGGCGCTCGGCCGCATCCTGCGC
>JBAQHA010000469.1:0-7557 GCA_049288075.1 Oricola sp. | reverse complement strand
CGCGAATACTGGCTCATCGATCCGGAAATGTCAGCCAGCACGACCAGCGGCGGATGGACAACGCGCGGCTCGCGGAACTGCGGAATGATCAGGTCGCCGCCGGTGCGCATGGCGTATCGCATGGTGCGGCGGGGATCGACGCGCAGCTTGCGGTTCGATGGCTTGTGGCGGCGCGTCTTCACCTCGTCGTTCGGCAGACGCAGTTCGGCAAGCGCCTTCTTGGCGGTTGCGATCTCGGCAGCCGTCATCTGGACGAAATCCTTGTTGCGCAGCACCTCTCGGCCGGAGAAGGTCATGCGCGCATCGACCTCTATCTCCGGCACCTGTTCTTCCGGTTCGCGCTTCTTGTGGCCCTCGAACATCGCGTCCGCAACGCGGGACTCGCCCGCCCGCTTCTTTTCCTTCTCGCGCGTATCAGGCGCCGTGGGCGAGAACATCGCCAGCAGCTTCTCGACCAGTTCGCGCGAGCGCCAGTAGAGCCGGAACGCCTCGTCGAAGACGACCGTGTCCTCGTGGCGCGTCACGAGCACTGCGTGCAGCGTCCAGTAGAAATCGTCTCGCGAGCCGATACCGGCCGCCATCACCGCCTCGATGGCATCGTTGACAGCCGCCGGGCCGACCTTCATGCCCGCCTTGCGGAGCGTCCTTGCGAAGTAGACAATGTTGTCCGCGAGCCGGCCCTCGTGGGCCTGCACGAGCTTTTCCGGTTGTGACGAAAAACTCTCCATCGTCACGCCGCGTCGAGTTCGGCCTTCACATCGTCGAGGATGCGCTTGCCCTCCGAACCTTGCAGCCGGGCGATATCGTCCTGATATTTCAGCAGAACGCCGATCGTATCGGAGATTGTCGCGGGATCGAGCGCGATCTTGTCGAGCTCGGTCAGCGCGGTCGCCCAGTCGATTGTTTCAGCGACGCCCGGAACCTTGAACAATTCCAGCTCGCGCAGCTTCTGCACATAGAGGACGACCTCCTCGGACAGGCGCTTGTTGGCCTGCGGCGCCTTGCGGGAGACGATGTCCAACTCGCGTTCGGCGGACGGATAGTCGACCCAGTGATAGAGGCAGCGGCGCTTCAGCGCGTCGTGGATCTCGCGCGTGCGATTGGTCGTGATGATGACGGCCGGACGCTCCGCTGCCTTGATCGTCCCGAATTCCGGGATCGTCACCTGGAAATCGGACAACACTTCGAGCAGGAACGCCTCGAAGGCCTCGTCGGTGCGATCGAGTTCGTCGATCAGGAATACCGGCGGGCGGCCGGGTTCGCCGGACAAGGCTTCGAGCACCGGGCGGCGGATGAGGTACCGCTCGGAAAAGATATCGTGTTCCAATCGGTCGCGGTCCGAGATGCCGGCCGCTTCGGACATGCGGATCTCCAGCATCTGCGCCGGATAGTTCCACTCGTAGACAGCCGAGGAAATATCGAGCCCCTCATAGCACTGGAGCCGGATCAGCGGCCTGTCGAGCGCCTTGGCGAGCACTTTCGCGATCTCGGTCTTGCCGACGCCTGCCTCGCCCTCGAGGAACAGCGGGCGGCCCATCTTGAGGCTCAGGAAGAGAACGGTCGCAAGCGACCGGTCGGCGACGTAGTCCTCGCTATTCAGGAGTTCCAGCGTTTCGTCGATCGAGCTAGGTAACGGCATCGGCATTGGATTCTCGTTCCCTCCCGGAACTTTCCTGTTCCGCGCAACATAGTGAGAGCGGTGGCGCGCGCCAAGTACGTTGGACGCAGAATGCGTGTTGCGTCACGGCAGCTTTTTGCCTTGCCCTCGCCCGGAGCCGCGTGCATCACAGGGACATGAACGGGCACAGATCGAATCCGGCGCGAAATTCTGGGCGGAGCCTCGGGCTGGCGGCGATGCTTGGCATTGCGTCTGTGCTGCCGACATCGGCGGTCTCACAGGACAGCTTCGTGATCGGCGTCTCGGCGCCGATGTCGGGCTATTTCGATATCCTCGGCGAACAGATCGAAACCGGCGTCCGCGCGGCGGTCTCCGGCAATAATGCCGTGACGCTCTCCGTCTTCGACGACGAATGCAGCCCCGAAGGCGGTGCGAAGGCAGCCGAAGCGCTGATCTCTGCCAATGTCTCGGTCGCTATCGGCTTCCCCTGTATCGAGGCTTTCGACACCGCAATGCCCAAATTGGCCGAGGCCGGTATTCCGGTGATCCTTGTCGGCGTGCAGGCCGACGCCTTGACGCAGGAGCGCGAGAAGAAAGACTGGAAGCTGTTGCGCCTCGGGCCGCGCAATTCCGACGAGGCCGCCGCCATCGCCGAATATCTGAAGTCGGCCTGGCGCGAAGCCAATTTCGCAATCATCGACGACGGTACGCTGTATGGCCGGCAACTGGCGGAAACGGTGCGCGTGATCCTCGAAGAAGACAATCTCAAGCCGATCTTCGCCGATACCTACCGGCCGCAGCTTCAGAACCAGGTTGCGGTGGTGCGCCGCCTGCAGAAGGCCGGTGCGGCGCATGTTTTCATCGGCGGCGACGCCTTCGATGCGGCGGTGATCGGCAAGGATGCAGAAGCGATAAAGGTGCAATTGCGGATCGCCGGCGGAAGCGCGTTCATCGCGCCGCCCGCCGACGGGAAACTTCCGGAGGAAACGGTATTTGCCGCCCTGCCCGACTGGCTGTCGCGTGATGCCGCGAGCGGCCTCAGAGACAAGTTGCCGGTCGATACCGCCATCAAGGACGGATATGTCGCCCCCGCTTTCGCGGCCGTGGAGATCGCGCTCGCCGGCATGGAGAGCCGTGACGACGCTGGTCATGTCATCATCGAATATCTGATCGGAAAGCAGATCGAGACGGCAATCGGTCCCGTCACGTTCAACGAGAAAGGCGACCTCGCAGTGAACCTGTTCGAGGTCTTCGTCGTCAAGGACGGAAGGATCCAGTCGGCCGGCCCGCCGGACAGCACGGGAGCGATCCGATGACCGCATGGGTCGCCGGTCCGCGCAATCTGATCACGGATGTCGGCGGGTTGCTGGTCGGAAACGCCGACGACGCGCGTCTCAAGTCCGGCGTCACCGTGCTGTTGTGCGAAGAGCCTGCAGTTGCGGCCGTTCAGGTCCTGGGCGGCGCGCCGGGCACCCGCGAAACCGATCTCCTCGAACCGCACAATACGGTCCAGGCAGTCGACGCGCTGGTTCTCTCGGGCGGTTCGGCCTTCGGCCTCGACGCCGCGTCGGGCGTGCAGGCCGCCCTGGCGGAAATGGGACGAGGCTTCGCGGTCGGCCCGCACCGCATTCCGATCGTGCCGGCGGCGATCCTGTTCGACCTCATCAACGGCGGCGACAAGGAGTGGGGGCGCTATCCGCCCTATCGGGAACTCGGTTACGCAGCGCTGCAGGCTGCGACGGCCGATTTCTCAATCGGCAGTCACGGCGCGGGAGCCGGCGCATTGACCGCCGACCTGAAAGGCGGTCTCGGTTCTGCGTCCACCATTGTGACCGAAGCGGGAGCGACCGTCGGCGCCCTGGTCGCGGCCAATCCGATGGGCACCACAACAGTCGCGGGAACGCGGCATTTCTGGGCGGCGCCGTTCGAGATCGGCGATGAATTTGGCGGCGTCGGACTGCCGCACCCCCTGCCCGCCGGCGCGACCGATCTCCGGTTGAAGTTCCGCGACAGGCCCGATCCGCGTACCAATACCACGATTGCGGTCATCGCCACCGATGCGAAACTCACCAAACCCGAATGCAAACGGCTGGCAATCGCCGCCCATGACGGTTTCGCGCGCGCCATCTGGCCCTGTCACACGCCGATGGACGGAGATCTCGTCTTCGCAGTGTCGACCGGACGGCGCGAGTTGAAACGCGGAGCGGCGGATTTCATCGACCTGTGCGCCGCGGCTTCGGCGACCACGGCGCGCGCCATCGCCCGCGGCATCCATGCGGCGAAGGCGGCGGAGGGAGACCTGCTCCCGGTTTGGTCGTCGCGCGCTTGACCCTCACGCCTTATCCTGATTTCGGGACAGCACGCTGCACCGTGGACAGCCTCGCGAACGACCAGCAGAATAAGGCAGGGGCTGAATCGGCACTTTCCCGCCAGGAGACCCGCATGGACATCCGTTACACTTTCGCCTGCCTTATCGGAGCTGCAACGGCATTGGCCGGCCCGGCGGCGCAGGCCGGAGACGTCGCAACGCTGAACATCCTAGGCTTCAGCGCGGACGCAACGACATTCGCGTTCGAGGAATACGGCGTACAGGACGGATCCGGCTTTCCCTATGCCAACCGGTTCTACATCGACACGACAACGGACAACTACATGGCCGGATCGCCGATCCGCGTGCGCATCGACGACGAGACCGCCAGCGTAAACGAGGCCCGCGCGCAGGCGAAGACGGCTGGCGAAGCCATCATTGCGGACAGCGAACTGGAGGCGCACAAGGGCTTCACCGCCGGGTACAACGCGATCACCGAAATCTCCGCAGATCCGTTCCGCATGGTGGTCAATCCCCGACCCGTCGTTCCGATGATCGGCCAGGAACTCGATATCAGGCTGGAGGAGATCGCCTTCCCCGCCAGGGAACCCTGCATCGGCATGAGCGAAACCAGCCGGGGCTTCCGGCTCACCTCCGTCGCGCCGGAACCCGGCGGCGCGATCACCGTTCTGCACGCGGACAGTTCCGTACCGGCGAGCCGAGGTTGCACCAGCGGCTACCGTATCGGCGGCGTCCAAAGTCTGGCTCCCTTCGACGGGCCATCCGCCTATGCCGTTCTGATCGCGGTCGAGACATTCGGTTTCGAAGGGCCCGATTATCGCTGGATGGCGGTCACCCGTTTGTCCGGGCAATAACCCGATGGCCGGGGCGACGATAACTGGCCGATCCGGCACGCGTTACGCTGGCGCGATGCGTGTCTTCGGCGGCGCCGTAGTCTGGGGCTGCATGATGGTGGCGAGCGCCCTCGTCTCGCTTCTGCTGCAACAGGACCGTGTCCTGGACCGTCATGTCGCCCTGATCCTCGCCTTTTATTTCGCCGGTGCATTCCTGGCTTATGTTCCGGTCCGGCTGATCGTCAGCTGGGCAAACAGACGCTTGCCCGCGAGCCTCCGCTTCCTCTTCGCGCTGATCATGCTGGCGGGCGGCACGCTCGCCGGAACCGCCTTTGTGCTGGCGCTGGATTACCGCGCCTATTACGCCGCATGGCATGCCTCGGCCTTCTCGCGGATCTGGTTCTACCAGCAATTCTACACACTCCTCGGCTCGACCTTTCAGTATCTCGTGATCGGCACGCGGCTTTATTGGCCCCTCGGCGTCCTGTTCCTGATCGTCGCAAGCTGGCGTCTCGGCCGCAAGGCGAGTTGAGCGGCGCGCAACCGTCTGTTATCTGGGCTGGGCATTTCCCGCGAATATCCCGCAAAGGCCCGCCCAACCGATGATTCCCCGCTATTCCCGGCCGGACATGGTCGCCATCTGGTCGCCCGAAACGAAATTCCGCATCTGGTTCGAGATCGAAGCCCATGCCTGCGACGCTCTGGCCGAACTCGGCGTCATCCCGAAGGAAGCCGCGAAGACCATCTGGGAGAAGGGCGGCGCGGCGGATTTCGACGTCGCACGCATCGACGAGATCGAGGCCGTCACCAAGCATGACGTCATCGCTTTCCTGACCCATCTCGCCGAATTCGTCGGTCCCGACAGCCGCTTCGTCCATCAGGGCATGACCTCGTCCGACGTGCTCGATACGACGTTCAACATCCAGCTTGTCCGCGCCTGCGACATCCTGCTCGCCGATATGGATCGCGTGCTCGCCGCCCTGAAGACCCGCGCCTTCGAGCACAAGGACACGGTGCGAATCGGCCGCAGCCACGGCATTCATGCCGAGCCGACGACCATGGGACTGACCTTCGCGCGCTTCTATGCCGAAATGAGCCGCAACCGCGCCCGCCTCGCTGCTGCCAGGGCGGAAGTCGCGACCGGTGCGATTTCCGGCGCGGTCGGCACATTCGCCAATATCGACCCTCGCGTCGAGGAGCATGTCTGCGAAAGACTCGGGCTCGTTCCCGAGCCGATCTCGACCCAGGTCATCCCGCGCGACCGCCACGCCATGTTCTTTGCCACGCTCGGCGTAATCGCCTCCTCGATCGAGAACGTTGCGATCGAGATCCGCCACATGCAGCGCACCGAGGTCCTGGAGGCCGAGGAGTTCTTCTCGCCCGGCCAGAAGGGCTCGTCCGCGATGCCGCACAAGCGCAATCCGGTCCTGACCGAAAACCTGACGGGCCTCGCCCGCCTCGTGCGCATGTCTGTCACCCCGGCGTTCGAGAACGTAGCGCTTTGGCACGAACGCGACATCAGCCATTCGAGCGTCGAGCGCGCCATCGGCCCGGATACGACGATCACCCTGGATTTCGCGCTGAATCGCCTCGCGGGCGTCATCGAGAAGCTCGTGGTTTATCCCGACAACATGTTGAAGAACATGAACAAGTTCAAGGGCCTGGTGATGAGCCAGCGCGTTCTGCTGGCGCTGACGCAGGCGGGTGTGTCACGCGAGGACGCCTACCGCCTCGTGCAGCGAAACGCGATGAAGGTCTGGGAACAGGGCAAGGATTTCCTCGAGGAGCTTCTGGCCGACGACGAGGTGCGCAAGGCGCTCTCCGAGGAGGAAATCCGCGAGAAATTCGATCTCGGCTATCACACCAAGCACGTCGACACGATCTTCATACGCGTCTTCGGCCAGGCCTGACGCGCGACGTAGGCCCCCAGTCGTCCAGTGCGCCGGCACAATCCGGCATCGGAACTCAATGATGCCGCTCGCCCATATCCTCCTCGCCGCATTGGTCAGCGCGGTTTACGGCACGGCCTTTGTCGCCATCAAGCTCGCGGTCACCGAGTTGCCGCCGCTACTGGTGACGGGGTACCGATTCCTGTTCGCAGCGATCCCGCTCGTCTTCTTCGTGCCGATGCCGAAAGTACCGATCCGCCTGCTCGTCGCCTACGGCATCATGCAGGCGGTCATCATGTTCGGGCTGATCTTCTCGGCGATCCGCCTCGGCATGCCGCCGGGTCTCGCCTCGCTGGTCGTGCAGATGCAGGTGTTCTTCACCATCCTTTTCTCGGCGGTCCTGTTCGGCGAGAAGCCCAGGCGGCGCGAGATCGCCGGCGCGGCGATCGCGCTCGGCGGCATCTGCCTGATCGGTCTCGAAAACGCGGATGCCTCGCCGACGATACCCTTCCTGATGGTGATCGCGTCCGCGGCGGCCTGGGGGCTGGCGAACGTCATCGCCAAGGCGGCCAAACCCGACGCGATGCTCGGTTTCGTCGGATGGTCGAGCCTTGTCGCGCCGGCACCGCTGTTCCTCCTGTCGATGCTGTTCGAGGGAACCGCCTTCGGCCTGCCCGATCACATTCCGTCGACCACGGCGGTGCTGTCGATTGCGTTCCTGGCCTACCCGACGACCGTCTTCGCCTTCGCCGCATGGATCTTTCTGCTGCGCAGCCATCCCGCCGCGACGGTGACGCCCTTCGCGCTGCTGATCCCGGTCTTCGGCATGGCCTCGACCGCGGCCGTTTTCGGCGAGATCCCGACATCGGTCGCGGCGGTAGGCGCGGC
>JBAQHA010000468.1:0-1570 GCA_049288075.1 Oricola sp. | reverse complement strand
CGGAGGTCACGAGCAGCATCACCGGCGTCGGGCTGTTCGTGTTCGTCGTCTACGCGCTGGCGGCGGTTGCGCAGCTTATCATCGGCTCACTGATCGACCGGCACGCGCTCGGCCGGATTTTTCTCGTCATCGCCGTGATGCAAATCCCGGCATTCGTGCTGACCGGCGTCGTCGGCGGTTTTGCGACCCTCTTCGCCGCAATCCCGATGATGTTCGTCGTCTTCGGGCTAATCCCGATCAACGAGGTGATGGTCGCGCGCTACTCGTCCCCCGAATACCGCACGCGCATCTATTCGGTGCGCTACACGCTGACTTTCGCCGCCGTTGCCGCCGCGATCCCGACCGTGGCATGGTTCCACACGGCTTACGGCGATTTCGGTGAGATGTTCGTCACGCTCGGCGCGATGTCGGTCGTGCTCACGCTGGCGGCGGCCGGGCTGGTGCTGGTGGAGCGTCACAATGCGGCCGCCAGACCCGTCTGGGCATGATCGCGACGGCATTCGCATCGCGATTTTACAAGGACTTGTGACCTGCCGGTCTCTGCATGACGGCCGAAGTCCGATTGAAAAATGCCCATGTCTTCTTCACACTTCAAACTCATAAAATCAGCGGTCCGCAGCGGCCGATAAATAATCGAAGGGAGTGAACGACATGACTTACCGGTTTATGGCAACCCTGTGCCTGACGGCTTTTATCTTCAGCGTTCCGGCTGGCGCGGCCGAGGTCACGAGAAGCGTCGAGGTCAATGGCAAGGCAGCCGATGTATGGGCAAAGGTCGGCGGCTGGTGCGCCGTTGCGGATTGGCACCCTGTTGTCGCCAAATGCGAGGAAGCAGAGGCGGGGGACAAGAAAACGCGTACCCTGACGACCGGCGACGGCGCGGTCATCAAGGAGACGATGCTGGAAAGCGGCGACACCACCTACAGTTACCGGATCGATGAAAGCCCGCTGCCGGTCGAGAATTACACGGCGAACTTGGCCGTTGAAGGCGACGGGGAGCAGGCGAGGATTGTCTGGACCGCGAATTTCGATCCCAAAGGCGACGAAGCCGAAGCGGTCGCGGTCATTCAGGGCATCTTTGACGGCGGTCTCGCCGAGATCAAGAAAAGCTTCGAATAGGCATTCATCTTCCGTCGCGTCAATCGCGCCGCAACCAGTTCATCGTAATCCCCGCGAAAGCGCATACGCGCTGACATTGATTTGTAGGGCGGGTAGAGCGAAGCGAAACCCGCTGCCTGCAATGCGATGGGTCTCGCGAGTGCTCGACCCATCCTACTTCTCGTTTACGTTAGCGCCTATGCGCGAAAGCGGGGATCTGCGACAGGCGATGTGGGGTGTGCGGCCCTCAACAGTCGTCAATAAACGCGCGCCTTCGGCTCGATATACTTGATCTCGTTCGTCAGCGTGCGCGTGTGGACGGGACGGTAATCCAGCTTCACGGCCTTCGTGTCGTAGTCCGCCCATGCGAGCGTATGCTTCATCCACTCCGCATCGTCGCGGTCGGGGAAATCCTCTCGGGCGTGCGCGCCCCGCCTTTCCTGACGGTGGAGCGCGCCGGTCACGGTGACGG
>JBAQHA010000467.1:0-12631 GCA_049288075.1 Oricola sp. | reverse complement strand
CCACGAAGGAACTGGATCGCACGATGACCGGTTCGGTGGCGTCGAGCTTCTTCGGGACCGTCGCCGTGCCTTTCTCGCCGATCGGCTCGCGCGCCGACTGGGATCGCGTGCGCTCCGCCGCGTCCGTTTCCGCCATGGAGACATGCGCGACGCCGGCATGCCGCTTCCGGCTCGCATCCGTCAGGAAGACGCTGAAATCCGGCGGCAGCGAAAGCTTCTTCGAGAAGCTGTCGGTCGTCAATCGGCTGGTCAATCGCTCGATTCGCTACGCTCCCGACCAGGCCACCTACGGCCGGCTCGATCACTGGGCAGCCGGCTCGGAGACCGTGCGTGTCGGCAGTGGCGATTGCGAGGATTTCGCCATCCTCAAGATGTCGCTTTTGCGCGAGATGGGCGTGCCGGCCAAATCGATATCGCTTGTGATCCTGCGCGACACGGCGCGCGGCCTCTATCACGCGGTGCTCGCCGTCAGCACCAACAAGGGCCACTTCATCCTGGATAACATGCAGGACAAGGTCTACCGCGACGTCGCGGTGCGCAACTACCTGCCGCTCTACTCGTTCTCGACCGACCGCTCGTGGATCCATGGCAAACCTGCCGGCGAACTGGTGGCGTCCGCGCCGTCCGCGCTGCCGCTCGGTTCCATCGCGCCCGGCGAAAGCGCCGGAGCTGTGCTCGATCTCGCCAACGCGCTCAACGGCCTCGGCCTCGACCTACGTCCGACTTCCGCATTCTGACGCTAACGCCGCGCCCGTCTTCAGGCGATCACGTAACCGATGATCATTTCCTCGTCCCAGCTTGGGGCGAGGATCGCGTTCAGGCGGCCGCGCACGCGGCGATCGTTGACGCCGATCGCAAATCCGAGCGGGACGAAGGGCCGTCCGTCATCGCGCAGCTGATGCAGCAAATCGTCCATGTTCATGTCGAACTGCAGACGCAGCTTGCGCTCCATCTGGTCCGTCTCCTCGCTCGGCATGGCCATCCGCACATAACGCTGGAACGCCGGATTCTGGAACCGGAGCTGCCGCATAGCCGATAGCGCGAAGGCCGGCGTCGGGCATGCGTTGACCAGACCGTTCACCGCCGCCGGCGACATCAGTTCGCGAAACCCGCTCAGCCGCGTATTCAGCCAGTGCGCGACGAACACGCGCACCGCCGACGTCAGGTTGCCGGTGTCGACCTCGCCGGCGCTGATCGTCGCGACGATGTCGCCGACCGTCATGTTCTCCTCGCGGGAGATCATTTCCAGAAGCGACCAGAAGTCCCGTTCGAGCCGCAGCCCCTTGCGCGTGCCCCTTGCGTTGATCGCGCGGAAGAACGGCTCGGCGTGGAGCGTTTCCATCAGGCTGGCCAATCCGGCCCCTCCCGATCGATTGTTGGGCCGGCCGCTCATTCAGCGCTCCGTCAGCGCTTCCTGGCGCGCCTTGTTGATCGGTTTCAGGAGGTAATGAAGGATCGTCTTGCGCCCCGTCATGATGTCGACGGTGCAGATCATGCCCGGCGTGATGTGGAACACCTTGGCGTCCTTTTCGAGCTGCGACTTCAGCGTCTTGATCCGCACTTCGAAATAGGGCTCGCCGGTCTTCTGGTCGACGATGCTGTCGGGGCTGACATTGACGACTTCGCCGTCGAGGCCGCCATAGATCGAGAAGTCGAACGCGGTGATCTTCACCAGCGCCGGCTGCCCGGTGACGACGAAGGCGACGTCGCGCGGCGAAATGCGCGCCTCGACCAGCAGGACCTCCGACGTCGGAACCACCTCGGCGATCGGCGTTCCCGGCTGGACGAAGGATCCGATCGTGTTGATCTGCATCGTGTTGATCACGCCGTCGACCGGAGAACGGATATCGGTCCGGTCGACGCGTGTCAGTTCGCCCCGCGCCGATTCTTCCAGCACCGAAAGCTCGGCGAGAACGTCGGTCTTCTGCGTCAGCGCTTCCTGGCGATATTGCAGCGCCAGTTCGTTGACCTGGAGCTGCGCCTCCGAAATGGCCCCCTGGAGCCGCGGGATCATTTCATTCAGCGCATTGACCTGACCCTGGAA
The DNA here is from genome assembly GCA_049288075.1 of Oricola sp. GTDB lineage: Bacteria > Pseudomonadota > Alphaproteobacteria > Rhizobiales > Rhizobiaceae > Oricola. Next base: position 10,587 of record JBAQHA010000467.1, on the reverse strand, counting down.
TTCGTTGACGTCCCGTTCGGCGCGGATCAGCTCTGTCTGCGCGATGAGGCGCTTCGCCGCCATCGGTTTCAGCAGGTCGAGTTCGCGGGTGCTGATCTCGAGGCTGCCCCTCAGACGCTCCTTGTTGGCGAGCGCCTCGTCGAGTTCCTTCTGACGCTGCACCAGCCTTTGGTTCAGCACTCCGAGCGTATTGTCGAAACCGGCCTTGCGCGCCGCCAGAAGCCGCGCTTCGTTATCGCAGATGCCGGGTGCGGTGCTGGCCACGTCCTGCGGGCAGACGAAACCGGCGTCCCAGTCGCCCTCTTCCTCCACCTGCAGCCGCGCCACGCGCGCCTTCAGCGCCCGCGCCTTGGCTTCCACCTCGCCGAGATCGGATGCCGTCGTCGTGTCGTCCAGCCGCGCGATCAGATCGCCCTTCTTGACCACCTGCCCGGTCTGGACGGCAATCTCCTTGACGACGCCCGGTTCGGTCGCCTGGATCGTCTGGGTTCGCGTCGCAGGGATGACGCGGCCGTTGCCGCGCGCGATTTCGTCGACCATCGTCTGCGAAGCCCAGACTCCGAAGCTCACCAACATCGCGATGACGAGCAGCACGATAACGCTGGCCGCGCGCGGCGGTTTGTCACCGGTCATTGCGACAATGCCTCGCGATTACGGAAAGACACGAGGCTCACAGCACCTTCTCCTTGGGTGTGTTCGCCCGCGCGGCGAGCGCGGCCAGAACCTTTTCCTTCGGTCCGTCGGCGACGATCGTCCCGCGATCGAGCACGATCAGCCGGTCGACCAGTTCGAGCAGGCTGTAGCGATGCGTCGAGATCACCAGCGTCGTGTCCGGCCCGAACGACCGCGCAAGGCTGCCGATCAACTGCTTCTCCGTTGCCATGTCCATGGCGCCGGACGGCTCGTCGAGAAACACGATTTTCGGATTGCAGAGCAGCAGCCGCGTGACCGCGACCGCCTGCTTCTGCCCGCCGGACAGGTTGTTGCCCCGTTCGCCCACGGCGAGATCGTAGCCGCGCGGGTGCTGGGCGGCGAAATCGTCAACGCCGGTCTTGCGCGCCGCGGCGACGATTTCCTCGTCGGTGGCGTCGGGATTCGCCATCTGGAGGTTTTCCTTCAGCGTCCCGGAGAACAGGTCTACGGACTGGCTCGCGAGCGCGATGGCCGAGCGGATCTCGGCGGGGTGATACTGGCGAATGTCGACGCCATTGATCAGCACCCGCCCTTCCTGGGCCGAATAGAGGCTTGTGAGAAGACGGCCGAGCGTTGTCTTGCCCGACCCGATCTTGCCGATGACGCCGATACGTTCGCCGCCATTTACCGAGAACGAGACGTTCCGCAGCACCATCGCATCGCTGCCCGGATACTGGAAACTGACGTTCTGGAACGAAAAGCTGCCGTCGATGACCGGGCGATTGACGAAACCCACCGTGTTCGGCCGGTCTTCTTGCTGGTTCATGATCCCGTCGAGCACGCGCAGTGACAGCGCCGCCTGGCGCATGCGCGCCAGTGTCAGCGCGATCTGCGACAACGGCGACACGGTACGGCCCGACAGCATCACCGCGGCGATGATCGCGCCCGTCGACATCTTGCCTTCGGCGAACTGGTAGGCGCCGGCGATCACGATGAGGATCGACACGGCCTGCTGTATGAACTGGGTGAAATTGGCCGCCCGCGACGAAAGCTGCTTGATTTCTTCCGATGTCGCCGACGAATTTTTTGTCAGTTCCACCCATTTGCGGATCAGCGGCGCTTCCGCGCGCAGCGATTTCACCGTCTCCATCGTCGAGATGGTTTCGACCAGCAGCGACTGGCGCTGCGCGGCCTCGTTCGCCGCCCGCGCGACACGCTTGCCGATCCGGAACTGCGTCACAAGCCCGACCGCGATCGCGATGAAGAAGGCTGTGAGCGGAATCAGGAACAGCCAGCCGGAGATCAGGTAGATGACGCCAAGGAAGATGAACACGAAAAAGGCGTCGATCGCCGTGGCGATGGTATTGGACGTGAAGAACTCGCGCACGAACTCGAACTGGCTGACCCGGTTCGCGTATTCGCCGGTCGAAGGCGGCTGCGCCGCCAGGCTCGTATGCAGCACCTTGTCGAACAGCGAATAGGAGATCTTGAGATCCATCGACCGGCCAGTCTTGTCGATGATCTCGGCGCGCGCTGTCTTGAGAAGCAGGTCGAACAGCATCGCCAGCCCGACGCCGGCGGCAAGCGCCAGCAGGCTCGATTCGGCCTTGTTCGGAAGCACCCGGTCGTAGACGTTCATCGTGAAGATCGGCGACGTCAGGCCGAGCACATTGATGAACATCGCCGCCAGCGCGATGTAGAGATAGCCGCGCCAGAACTGCTTCATCGGGCCGAACAGCCAGTGCCCGTGTTCGATATCGCGCGAACCGCCGAGTTCCTGCCTGTCGGAGGAATTCAGATAGACGACGGAAAAGGAATAGGCCGTCTGCACGCCACGCCGGGCCAGAAACTGCGCCCCGGCCTGCAATGCCCGGCGATTGGTGGGATCGATCCGCCCTTGCGGCCAGTTCTCGCCGTCGACGAAGAGATATTCGCCGTCCTGGAATTCCACGATGGCCGGAAATTCGAGCTTTCCCGCGACGACATCGCGATGGCCGAGCGCCGTTACGCGCAAGCCGATGCGTTCGGCGAGACGTTCGACGTCATCCGGATCCATCTTGTCGGAAGAAAGCGGAATGCCCGAGAAGAGCACCGTAGGCGAAGTCGGTCGCCCGAAATATCGGGCGACCGATTGGAAGCATTGCTTGAAGGCCTCGGCCCCGTCTGCTTTCTGCGTTCCGTTTTCAACGGATGAATCGACGGGCATCTCCAGCACGTGATGATCGTCCAGGACGACTCCGATTAGTTGCCGCGCACGGGTGCGAGCAGGTCCATCGGCAACTCGTTAACCTGACGCGAAGGCATGCGTGCATAGGTCTCCGTAGCAGCCGTCGGCGGCACGTTGAACTCTGTGCGGGCATAAGCTTCGGCCTGCTTCGGCGACGTGACGTTGAGCGTCGAAAGCAATTGGCCGGTCGAAGCCAGCAGCCGGTACTCGGCGAAGAGCGAAGCGTATTCCGCGGTTGCCGCCAGCACGCCGACATTGAACCGCGTGTTCTGCGCATCCAGCACGTCGAGAAGCGACCGCTGGCCGACGCGGAACTGTTCGCGATACGAACTCACGAGCCGTTGGTTTTCGCCCGCCTGGCTGCGCAGCGTAGCCGCGAGGCTGGTCTGGCGTTCCCGCCGATCCCAGGACGTGCGCACGGCTTCCTCGATCTCGCGATGAATCTGGTGCAGAACCAGACGCTGTTCGCTGGCGCGGCGGATCTGTTCCTGTTCGTTGGCGCGGTCGATGCCGCCGCGATACAGGTTCCACTTCGCGACGACGCGCGCCTGCAGGTCGGAGGCGGTGCCGTCCGAACCGTCGATATCCTCGCCATAGCGCGCGCGGCCTTCCAGCGAGACTTCCGGCGCGAAATTCGAACGGGCGGAATCGACCAGCGCATCCGCGGCGTCGATGTCGGCATTCGCCATATGGACGCGCGGGTTGTTCTGCCGGCCAAGGCCGATCGCCTGATCCAGCGTCCGCGGCAGCTTCGAGGCCACCGACGCCGGTTGCTCCGCCTTGTCCAGCGGCTTGCCCACGAGTGTCAGGAAGCGGATCTTGGCGGCGGCCAGTTCTTCCTCGGCTTCCTTCATGCGGGCTTCGGCCGCGAGAACGCGCTCGCGAACCTGCTGCTGGTCGGCCTCGGTCAGCGTTCCGGCGGACACGCCGGAGGCGATGCTCGACTGAATCGAATGGTGGAACTGCAGGTTGGCCCGGGCTTCGGAGACGATGCGCGCCTGCACGAGATATTCGAGATACTCGCGCACGACCTGCAGGCCGATATATTCGCTGCGCTCGAGGACGCGGAACGACGCGCTGTCGACGCGCGACGCCTGACGTTCGAGCTCTGCCCGGCGTCCGCCGCCGTCAAAGAGCTTCTGCGTCAGGACCGCCGACACTTCCGACGGATAGAGCGGATCGTCATCGATACCGCTCAGCCGGCGCGACGGATTGTCGAGGCGGCGCACGCCCGTCGAAGCTTCGAGGTCGACGCTCGGCAGGTAAAGGCCGCGCGCCTGGCGCAGTTCGAATTCAATGGCTTCCCGGTTTTCGAGAGCCTGACCGATTTCCGGATTGGATTCCACCGCCACGGCGACGGCTTCCTTCAATGAAATCGCGTGTGCCGGATGCACGATGGCTGCGCTCAACAGCAGAGCGGCGACCAATCCGCCGCGGCTACCGCGCAATCTGCTTGTGTTTCGTCCCACCAAGATACAGCCCCCAAACCCTTAATCTCAACGGCTGTGAACTAACCTGTTCCTACCGGAATTTGCAAACCACTTTTTAAGAAATACCCTCGGTTGGGTTAATAAGAGGGGACCAAGTGTGATATATGCGCAACAAAGATAGTGAATATACAATGTTATGCACTCCCTTGACTCTCGAGACCCGGCAGATCGGCATTCCGGGAGAAAACCTACCCTACGTCACATTGTCGTGGTCGGCGCGCGAGTCTGTCCCGCATCGGTTGCAATTGCCGGCCGACGGCTGCTCGCGCGCCCAATGACAGATTCGTGATTGTTATCGGGCCTTAAGGGTGCCCCCCGAGGTCCGGCAGCGCCGCCCACGTCGCAATCTGGCTATCACGCGCGCGGCAGGAATTCGCCCCGTCATATTCGGGGCGGCGCACAACCGACAATTGATGGTTCCCGACGTCCGCTTCATGGCCGGAGCAAAAAATAACTTTGATGATTCCGCTCGTTAAATATCGGCAGACGAATAAAACCCGACGGATGAATCGGATAAATACTTTCCGAAATAGAAGATCTTGTCTTTGGATTGACGCCGGCTGCTATCGGGCGCGGCGTCATCCGATCTCGGCGGACAATCGGAACGCGCGGGCGGTGGCGAAAAAGGCCTGCGTCAGCAGTCCGTCCTCGTCTTGTGGCATGAACGCCACCTCGTCGTAGAGGCGATTCATCTCCCGCACCGGAATGCGCCGGATCTTGTCGGTGCGTCCGGTTCCCTCACGCCACATGAAACCGACGCCCATGCCGTTGGCCACCGCCTCGTAGACCCCGTCACGCGTGTCGAGCGTCAGCAGCGGCGCCGGATCGAGCCCGGCGGCATGAAACGCCTTGTCGACGACCCGCTGGGTCGACGATCCCCGCGTCCGGAAGATCAGCGGCGCCAGCATCAGTTGCTCGCAGGTCAGGTTTTCCTGCGCAGCCAGTTCGCTTTGCGGATGTACGATGGCGACGACATGCTGGCGCACCAGCAATTCCCGCCGGAAGCGCCCGTCGTCGGGCACGTTCGGCAGCACGCCGACATCGACCCGCCGCGTGATCACCGCCCGGGTGATCTCCTCGAAAGAACCGGTCTCCACCGAGATGGCGATGCCCGGATGGCGCTTGTTGAACAGCGCGATCAGCGCCATGCCCGGCATCGAATTGCCTAGACCGATCGAGATGCGACCGTTCAGCAGCGTGTTCTGGCGGTTGAGGATGCGGGTCGCCGCGTTCTCCGCCTCTGCCATCCGCTCGGCCACGTCGCACAGTTCCGAGCAAAGCGGCGTCGGGTGGAAGAGCCCGTTGCGGCGCTGGAACAGGCGAACGCCGTACTCCTCCTCCATTCCTTTTATATGTTGCGAGACGGCGGGTTGCGAAATGCCGAGCAGCCGCGCCGCGCCGGCGAACGAGCCCGTCGTCGCCACGGCGTTCACTGCCCGGATGCGCGTCAGGGATAGGGTCACGGGTTTCTCCACAGCCGATAAGGAAAACTTTGGTTCGCCCCAAGCTTAGCTGTCTTTTGTAAAGCCCGTGTCACAGAGCGGCCTCACCCTAGGGTCGATCGGGGCGGTGGTCCCGTCAGATAGCGAGTTTCAACAAGTCGGCGAGACGAACCGGACGGCAGAGCCATGCGCTGTGTCGGAGGGATTCGCCTTGCCTCGAAAAACGGAGCCGGCGCGTGCCTAACGAGAAGAAGACGATCCAGGATATCTCCAGCGCGGCGGTCGGCGGTTGCGAGGCGATCTTCTGCGATCTCGACGGCTGCCTTATCGCCGGCGGCCACGTCTTCGACAATGTTCCCGAATTCGTCGCCGCGAATACCGACCGGCTCTGGATCGTCTCGAACAATTCCTCCGACACCGCCGAGACGCTCGCCGGGCGCATCGCCGATTGCGGCCTCACGATCAGCCCTAAGCGCATCCTGCTGGCCGGCGAGCAGGCAGTCCGCCGTATCGCCGAAACCCGGCCCGGCGCATCCGTGTCGATTTATGGGGCGATGCCGATCCAGGCCCTCGCCGGTTCGCTCGGATTGCGCTTCGGCGGCCCGCAGCCGGAAATCGTGCTTCTGGCCCGCGACGCGGAGTTCAATCTGAAGCGTCTTTCCAAGCTGCTCGGCGAACTGCACCACGGCGCCCAATTCATCGTCACCAATGTCGACACCGCCTATCCGGACGCCCAGGGCCGGCCGGTCCCGGAAACCGGCGCGATCGTCGCCGCGATCCGCGCCTGCGACCCGGCAATCCGGTTCGAGACCATCGGCAAGCCGGCGCCCGATCTCGTCAACCTCGCATTGAAGATGAGCGGGGCCGATCCGCGCGCCTGCGTCTTCATCGGCGACAATGAAAAGACCGACGGCGTGGCCGCGGAAGCGGCCGGCGTTTCCTTCATCCATCTGAGGCGCGTGACCGCGAACGGCGCGCCCGCCGGCGGCGCGATCGCCATGTTCGCCGCCGCCGCGGCGGCCGAGGGAGCGGTCTGATGCTGAAACACGTCGCCCGCACGCTCGCCAAGATGGTCGTCACGCTGTTCGTGATCGTGACGCTGGTGTTCTTCGCCACGCGGCTGTCCGGCAATTCGATCGACTACGTCATCGGACCGGGCATCACCCAGGAGGATCGTGAACTCCTGACCCGGTACTATGGCCTCGACGCCTCGATCTGGACCCAGTACCTGCGGTTTGTCGGCTCCTTCGTCGACGGCCAGTTCGGCCTCTCCTTCCTGGAGCGGCGTCCCGTCAGCGAAATCGTCGCCGAGCGCATCTGGCCATCGCTGCAACTGCTGCTTGCCGGCGTGTCCTTCACGATCCTCGTTTCGGTCCCGCTCGGCATCGTCGCCGCGATCCACCGCAAGACCTGGGCGGGCAGCGCGATCATGACGCTCGCCTTCGTCGGCTACGCGGTGCCCAACTTCGTGCTTGCCGTCTTCCTGGTGCTGGTCTTCGCATTCACGCTGAACTGGCTGCCGGTCGTCGGCAATGGCTCGCCGTGGCATTTCATCATGCCGACCATCGCGATGTCCGGCGTCCTGGTCGCGGCGCTGACCCGCTTCACCCGCAATGCGATGCTCGACGTGCTGAGCCAGGATTACATGCGCACCGCCCGCGCAAAAGGGCTGCCTGAGCGCACTGTCATCCTCAAACACGGCTTTCGCAACGCCTCGATCACCATCCTCTCCGTTCTCGGATTGCAGATCGCGGGCCTCGCCGCGGCGGGAAATGTCGTCATCGAGTCGATCTTCGCCTGGCCGGGGATCGGCGACCTGCTCGTCAAGTCCGCCATCCTGCGCGATTACCCGGTGCTGCAATTCGCCGTTCTCGCCGTCGCCTTCGCGGTGGTCGTCATCAACGCGGTCGTCGACATAGCCTATGCCTATGCCGATCCCCGCATCCGGTTGGGGAACGCATGATGTCGCAAGCCGCCCTTACGCCCGCCCGCGGCGCTGCCCGCCGAACTCGTTTGGAATTCACTGCAGCCGCCGGCCGCCTCTGGCGCGACGCGAACTGGATCCAGCGCATCGCCCTTCTCGTCTCCGTAATGCTGCTTATCGTCGCGGTCTTCGCGCCTTTGCTGGCGCCCCACGAGCCGACCGCCCAGAGCCTGATCGCCCGGCTGCGCCCTCCGATCGGTTTCGACCGTTTCAAGGACGGCTACCTGCTCGGCACCGACGAACTCGGCCGTGACGTGCTGTCGCGTTGCCTCTACGGCCTGCAACTGACGCTGGCGCTGGCCACCATGGGCGCCTGCATCGGCCTTGTGCTAGGCGGCGGACTGGGGCTTCTGTCCGGCATTTTCGGCGGCGTGGTCGACGATATCATCATGGGCGCCGTCGACGCCCAGATCGCCATCCCTTTCACGCTGATCGCGCTGCTGATGCTGGCCATCTTCGGCTCCTCCATCGAGGTGATGGTGCTTGTGCTCGGCCTCTACGGCTGGGAACAATATGCCCGCATCGTGCGCGCCGAGGTGCGCAGGCTGATGCAGATGCCGTTCATCGAGGCGGCGCGCGCGGCCGGCGCAACGGGAAGCCGGATCGCCTTCCGGCACATCCTGCCCAACATCGTCTCCCCGCTGGTCGTCCAGTTCACACTGAACATCTCCAACATCGTGCTGCTCGAATCGACCCTGTCCTTCCTCGGCATCGGTGTACAGCCGCCGACGGCGACGCTCGGCTCGATGGTCGGCATCGGCCGCGACTACATGCCGACCGCGCCGTGGATCGTCGTCGCGCCGGCCGTGATGATCCTGCTCGTCACCTTCGCCGTCCAGATCCTCGGCGACTGGCTGCGCGACCGCGTCGACGTGCGGCTGAGAGACCGCTGAAGACATTCAACAAGAAGAGGCCGCCAAGGCCCGCTCGACCAACCGAAACCTGAACAGACCAAACCAGGAGGCATGACATGAAAAGGCTATTTGCGACGACCGCACTCGCAACCGTCCTCGCCGGCTCCGCATTCGCGACCGAACTGACCGTCGGCGCTGCGAACGTGACCAGCTTCGTCGACCCGGGCCGCGACCACTCCAATGTGGGCTCGCAGTTCTACTACAACACCTTCGACGTGCTGATCGACAAGAACTACGACAAGCTCCAGGGCGAATTCCGCCCCGGCCTCGCCACCGAATGGAAGATGGTCGAGCCCACCGTGATGGAAATGAAGCTGCGCCAGGACGTGAAGTTCCACAATGGCGAAGACATGACCGCAGACGACGTCGTCTTCTCGCTCAACCGCATGTACCAGGCGACGTTCGTACCCTACCAGGTGCGTGCCCGCGACCGCCTCGAGAACTTCGAGAGCGCCGAGAAGGTCGACGATTACACCATCCGCATCCACGTCAAGCGCGAGGAGCCGCTGTTCGAAACGCTGCTTAACCTGCAACAAGTCATGATCATCCCCGAGGAATACACCAAGGGGCTGACCGGCGATCCGAAGGTCGCCGAGGATGACGACTACGAAGCCTTCTCGCTGAAACCGGTCGGTACCGGCCCCTACAAGATCAGCGAATTCGTACCGGGCGAAACTCTCGTCTGGGAACGTTTCGACGACTTCTGGGGCGAAAAGGCGCCGCTCGACAAGGTCACCGTCAAGCACATGGGGGAAACCGCGTCGCGCATCACCGCGCTGAAGACCGGCGAGGCCGACATCGTCACCAACATCGCGCCCGACCAACTCGCGCTGATCGAGGCCGACCCGGCGCTCAAGACCGAGGGTTCGGTGACCGCGCTGTTCCACGTCATGATCATGAACGCGAACCACCCGGCGCTGAAGGACCCGCGCGTCCGCCAGGCGATGAGCCTCGCCATCGATCGCGACACGCTCAATGAAGCCCTGTGGCTCGGCAAGGCGGTCGTCCCGGCAACCCATACCATGGAGGAGTTCGGGTCTCTCTTCATGCCGGAACTGACGACCTTCGAATACAATCCGGAGAGGGCACGCGAGTTGCTCAAGGAAGCCGGCTACAACGGCGAGGAGATCGTCTACACCTCTTTCCCGACCTACTACACAAACGGACTTCTCGCCGCCCAGGCGATTGTCGAGATGTGGAAGGAAGTTGGCATCAACGGCAAGGTCAACGTGGTCGACAAATGGACCGGCGGCGACAAGGACATGATGGCTCGCAACTGGTCGAATCCGATGTACTTCGCCGACCCGTTCGGCTCCTTCGGCGTCATGTGGGCGCCGCACGGCCCGTCGGAATCCGAAGGCCGTTTCAACACCGACGAGGAATACGCCAGGATCTGGGAACGCTTCCGCTTCTCCAAGGACGTCGAGGAGCGCAAGGCGGCCTATGCCGAACTCATGGACCGCATCAAGGCCGATCCGCCCGTTCTGCCGCTCTATCGCCCGTTTGAATCCTGGGCGATGAACAAGAACGTCAACTGGGCGCCGAAGCCCGGCCACATCCCCTACGTTCTCGATTTCCGCGCCGGTTCGGTTTCCTTCGCATCGAACTGACACTGACTGATCGCGCCGCCGGACCCTCCGGCGGCGCATTTCTCCTGCCAACCATCGAACCGGGAACTCAATTCATGCCAGTCCGCATCTGCGTCGTCGCCGACATCCATCATGGCAAACCGTCCGTCACCAAGCGCGGCGATACTGCGCTCGCGCTGATGGACGATTTCGCCCGTTTCGCCAACGATGCCCGGCCCGATTTCGTGCTCGATCTCGGCGACCGCATCTCCGATGAGAGCCGCGACGCCGACCTTGTCCTCGAAAAGGAGGTCGCCGAGACCTTCCGT
>JBAQHA010000466.1:0-4192 GCA_049288075.1 Oricola sp. | reverse complement strand
GTCGTCGAGCCCGCCGACCGGGTCGACGATCCGGCCGTCGGCTTCGCAATAGAGCGCGTTGACGGTGAAATCGCGCCGCTTGGCGTCGGCCTCCCAGTCGCGCCCGAACCGCACCTTGGCCCGCCGTCCGTCGGTCTCGACGTCCTGCCGCAGGGTCGTCGCCTCGAAGCCGTGATGCTTGGCGACGATGATCACCGTGCCGTGCTCGATCCCCGTCGGCACGATGCGGAAACCGGCTTCCGTCGCGCGGCGCACCGTTTCCTCCGGAACGCAGGTCGTCGCGATATCGACGTCGCCGATGGCCTCGCCGAGCAGGTGATTGCGCACCGCGCCGCCGACGACGCGCGCTTCCTCGCCGTCCCGGTTGAGCACCGACAGGATTGCCTGCAGCGTCTCGTCCTGCAGCCATGCGGCCTCGATCGTGTCTCCGCTCACCGGTAGAGCCTCTCGTACATCACCCGGATGATGCCGGCCGTCACGCCCCAGATATGCCAGTCGCCATAGGGCATTTCGTAATAGTGGCGCAGATGTTCGCCGACGACGCGGCTTGCCTGCGCGTGATTGACCTCGTCCATCAGGAAGGCGAGCGGCACCTCGAAAACGGCGTCGACCTCGTGCGGATTGGGCGTGATCGTGAAGTCCGGCGTCAGCACGGACAGCACCGGCGCGATCCGGAACCCGGACCCGGCCATGTAGTCCGGCAGGCGACCGACGACCTCGATATGTTCCGGGCCGATACCGGTTTCCTCCTGGCATTCGCGCATGGCGGCGGTCTCGGCGTCGTGATCCTCGGGATCGATCCGCCCGCCCGGAAAGGCGATCTGGCCGGAATGGGTGCGCAGGTTCATCGTCCGCCGCGTCAGAAGCACCGTCGGCGCCTCCGGCCGGTCGATGACCGGGATCAGCACTGCCGCATCGCGCATGTTCGCCGACAGGAACATCTCCTTGGCATCCGGATTGAGGTGATGGTCGCCGAAGTCGCCGCGCTGGATCGGCCCGGCGCGCTCCGCCGCGCGCGACCGGAAATCGGCGACGGTGAAGCGTTCGTCGATCCGGGAGCTCTTCGAAAGCGTCACCGCGCTGCCCTTTCCAGTTCGTCCGCCGGCATCACGGAAAACACCGCGCCGCCGGAGCGCACGGCGAAGACCTCGCGCCCGTCGACGCGAATCGTCTCGCCGCATTCGACCAGATCATACATCACCGCCCGGCTCACCAGCGCCTCCAGCCTCCCGCGCACATGCAGATAGGGTTTCAGCCCGCCGCTCCCCTCTTCCGGCTCGAACCGCAAGGGATGCTCCGCCCCGGCCTCGACGATATCGCCGACATTGGTGCGAAACGTCAGCACCTGGTCCGGCCCGGGCTCGGTCACATGCATCTCGACGGCCACGAACGGAGCGTCCTCGACCGTGATCTCGATCTTCTCGACCGGCGTTACGAGATAGGTCTTGCCGTCCTCGTCCTTGCGCAGCACCGTGGAAAACAGCCGCACCAGCGGCGCCCGTCCGATCGGCGTGCCGAGATAGAACCACGTTCCGTCGGCGCGAATCACCATGTCGATCGCGCCGCAATCGGGCGGGTTCCATTTGTCCACGGGCGGTGGGCCTTTCGCGCCTTGCGTGGCGCGCGACAAAAGCGCCTGCAGCCCCGAAATGTCGGTGCCCGCCGCTGCGCCCGCCTTGTCCTTGCCTGAATTGGCCATTCTTCTCGTCGCCTGGGTAAATCGGCGTGGATAATCGTACTTCTCACGAATTAGTCAGTCGCCATCGGCTTGTCAGCACCCCACACTGAATTACCTTCGTTTAACCGCCAATCGATGGAGAAACGCATGAGCATCCACAGCCCTGCGGAAACGCTGAGCGAAAAGGAAGTGATCGCCGAGGCCGAGGAAGCGCTTGACGGCATCAAGGCCATGCGCACCGAGATCGGAAAAGTGATCTTCGGCCAGGAGCAGGTGGTCGAGAACGCCATCCTCGCGATCCTGTCCGGCGGCCATGCGCTGCTCGTCGGTGTCCCCGGCCTCGCCAAGACCAAGCTGGTCGACACGCTCGGCTCCGTGCTCGGCATCTCGGCGGGCCGCATCCAGTTCACGCCGGACCTGATGCCGTCGGACATTCTGGGCTCCGAGGTGCTGGAGCAGTCCGAGGACGGCAAGCGTTCGTTCCGCTTCGTCAAGGGCCCGATCTTCACCAGCCTGCTGATGGCGGACGAGATCAACCGCGCCTCGCCGCGCACCCAGTCGGCGCTCCTCCAGGCGATGCAGGAATACCACGTCACCTTCGGCGGCCTGCGCCACGACCTGCCCGCGCCCTTCCACGTGCTGGCGACGCAGAACCCGCTCGAACAGGAAGGCACCTACCCGCTGCCCGAAGCGCAGCTCGACCGCTTCCTGCTGCAGATCGACGTCGACTATCCCTCCATCGAAGCCGAACGCCAGATCTTGCTCGAAACCACCGGCACGCGCGAACAGCACGCCGGCGCTGTCTTCACCGCCGAAAGGCTGATGCGTCTGCAGAAGCTGGTGCGCCGCATGCCGGTGCCCGAAAGCGTCGTCAACGCGATCCTCGACCTGGTGCGCTCGGCGCGTCCCGGCACCGGCCACGCCTCGACGGACGCCCATGTCGCCTGGGGTCCCGGCCCGCGCGCCAGCCAGGCGCTGATGCTGTGTTCGCGCGCCCGCGCCCTCTACGAAGGCCGTTTCGCGCCGTCCATCGACGACGTCAAGGCGCTCGCCGAGCCGGTTCTCCAGCACCGCATGGCGCTCACCTTCGCCGCCCGCGCCGAGGGCGTCAGCATACGCGGTGTCATCGCCGACATCGTCAAGTCGCTGGACCGGACCTGATAGATGGCACAGATCGGCACGCGTCACGCACCGGAGGACAGGAGCGACGCCCTGGTCCGGGCGCGGCTGCGCGCGGCCCTGGTTCCCGACCTGCTGATCGAGGCGCGCCGCATCGTGTCGACCGTGATCGCCGGCTGGCACGGCCGCCGCAAGCGCGGCATCGGCGAGACATTCTGGCAGTTCCGCCCCTATGTCGCCGGGGAGACGATGGCGAAGATCGACTGGCGCCGTTCGGCGCGTGACGATCACACCTATGTCCGCGACATGGAATGGGAGGCCGCCCACACCGTCTGGCTGTGGGCCGATCCGAGCCCGTCGATGCTGTTCAAGTCGCGCGCCGCGACCGTGTCGAAGGAGTCGCGCGCCCTTGTGCTGACCCTGGCGCTCGCCGAGCTTCTGTCGCGGTCCGGCGAGCGCGTCGGCTATCCCGGCCTGATGCGGCCGGTCTCGGCGCGCAACGGCGCCGAACGGCTCGCGATTGCGCTCGCCAGCCCGACCGCGCTCGCCCTGCCCGACAGGCCGCAGCTCGACATGGTCCAGCGCCACAGCGACGTCGTGCTGGTAGGCGATTTCCTCGATCCGCCGGAAGAAACGATCGCCTTCCTCGATTCCGTCGCCAGGCGCGGCGTGCGCCTGCATCTGGTCGAGGTCGCCGATCCTGCGGAAGAGGTCTTCCCCTATGCGGGGCGCACCGAGTTCGAAGATCCCGAAACCGGCGTCCGCCTCACTGCGGGCCGCGCCGAAAACTGGGGCGACGCCTACAAGACGATCTACCGGGCGCGCCGCGAAACGCTGCGCGACCACTGCCGCCACCTCGACTGGAGCTACGCCGTCAACCGCACAGACCGGCTCGCCTCCGAGGCGCTGGTTGCCCTGCACGGCCGGCTGACCGGCCAGCCCGCGATAGCCCCGGCGGCGCGGGGAGCCCTGTGATGCTCGGCCTCCCGTTCAGTTTCGCGGCCCCCGCCCTGCTCTTCGGCCTGCTCGCGCTGCCGGTGATCTGGTGGCTCCTGCGCCTGACGCCGCCGAAGCCGCAGACAGAGGTGTTCCCGCCGCTGCGCCTGCTCGCGAAGGTCATGAAACACGAGGAAACGCCGGCGCGCAGCCCGTGGTGGCTGACATTGCTGCGTCTCCTCATGGCGGCGCTGGTCATTTTCGCGCTGGCCCGTCCGATCCTCAATCCGGTCGCCGATGTCGCGACCGGCAACGGGCCCCTCGCCCTGCTGATCGACAACGACTGGGCGACCGGCGCCGACTGGGACAAGCGCATCGCCGAGGCGACTCGGCTGGTCCGCGAGGCGGGCGACGGCGGACGGCCGGTGGCCGTCGCCTTCACGGTCGCGCCCGGCAATG
>JBAQHA010000465.1:0-2367 GCA_049288075.1 Oricola sp. | reverse complement strand
GGGCGAGCACCAGCGGCGTGCCGTCGGGCACCGCGGCGCGCAGGTCCATGCCGGCGGCCTCGGCCGTTTCGTAGCCGGGCAGCGGCAGGCCTTCGCCATGCGGCAGGCGGACGAGGAGAAGGACGGGTTTGCTCATCGCCGCATTACTGACGCGCCACCGGGACGCGCGCAAGCGCAAGCCGGTCCATACCTGTGCGAAAAGCCGCGCTCAGTCGGCGAGTTTGACCAGTATCTCGGTCTTCCACAGGCGCGGGTCGTTCTCCTGCATCGGCGTGACGCGGTAGATCTCCATCTGGCAGGCCGGGCTTTCCCCGTCGGGGCCGTAGTCGCCTTCCGGCGTCAGCCCCCGGCCGCCCATCCAGCCCTCCAGCATCAGGAAGGCGTCATGCAGCCGGTCATAAGGGCCGGTATGCACCGCGTGGGCGTACCGACCTGCGGGAATTTCGCCCGCGATCACGCCGTCGCCCGCCTTTTCGGGCTTCAGCGTGGTCGTACCGACCTCCAGTTCCACCAGGCCGCTTCTGTCGAACCGCCGGTATCGGAAGAATCCCGCCATGCCCGAGGCGACGCCGTTCTCCGCCATCCAGCGGTGCAGATCCGGAAACTTCTGCGGCGCGAATTCCGACAATTTCGGCATTGGCCCGGCGACGGCGATCGCCACATAGGGCTCGGCCTTGCGGGTGATCACGCTCGGCACGGAGACGCCCGCGCCCTCGTATGCGGTCTTTTCGACTGGCAGCATGGCTTGCCTCCTTCAGCCCGCGGCCGCCGCTTCAAGCGCCGCGATGTCGATCTTTTTCATCTGCATCAGCGCCGGCCAGACTTTCGATGCTTGCGGGCCGCTGAAGAGCTCGACCGCGCGTTTCGGCACGATCTGCCAGGACAGTCCGAACCGGTCCTTGCACCATCCGCACTGGCTTTCCGACCCGCCGTCGGCAGTGAGCGCGCTCCACAGCCGGTCGGTCTCCGACTGGTCCTCGGTGCTGACCGAGATCGACACCGCCTCGTCCAGTTGGAAATATGAGCCGCCATTGATCGCCTGGTAGGGCGTCCCGGCCAACGAGAACTCCACGCCCAGCACCGAGCCCGGCTCGCCATGCGTCGCGTTCTCTATATGGTGGGTCACATGGTCGATGCGCGAATCCGGCAGCAGCGAGCAGTAGAACTCGGCCGCCGGCAGCGCCTGGTTGTCGAACCACAGGCAGGTCCTGACCTTCGGTGTCATCGTCTGTCCTCCTTCAGAGTGTCTTCGCCAACTCCTCGAGCTGGTCGGCGGCGGCATTCCAGCCGGGATAAAAGCCCATGTCCTCGTGGCTCTTCCTGTCCTCGGCGCTCCAGTGGCGCACGGTCGCGAGATAGCGCGTCTTGCCTCCAGGCGCGTCGGCGAGGGCGATCTCGCCGACCATGAAAGCCTTTCCGGAAGGTTCCCATGCGCTGGTGAAGGCGTCTGTGAAGACGAGCTTTTCGCCCGGCACGACGTCGAGATAGACGCCGGGATTCGGGAAATCCTCACCCTCCGGGCTGCGCATGGTGATCACGCTTGCCCCGCCGGGGCGCAAGTCGATTTCCGCGCCCACCGTCTGCCACGGCTTCGGAGTGAACCATTGCATCAGCAGATCCGGCTCCGTCCAGCAGCGCCAGATGGCCATGCGGGGGGCGTCGAGGATTCGTTCGATCGTCAGCGTGTTTTCAGCAACGGTCATGGCTGTTCCTTTCGCCAGCGAGTTCGGTTTCAGGCTTCGGCGATCACGTCGAAACCGCCAAAGATCATGCGGCGGCCGTCAAAGGGCATCGGGTTGGCGTCCGGCGACATGCGCGGATCGGCCATGATCTTTTCCCAGGCGGCGTTGGCGAATTCCTTCGACGGCCAGGTGACCCAGGAAAAGATGACGACTTCGTCATCCTTCTTCTGCACCGCCTTCGGAAACGAGGTCATTTCGCCGTCTGGAACGTCGACGCCCCAGCAATCGACCAGCGCCAGCGCGCCGTGTTCCTTGAAGATGCCGGACACCTGGTTGGCGAATTCGATATAGCTCTGTTTGTTGGCGGCAGGCACCGCCGCCACCATTCCGTTCACATAGGTCATTGGTAACCTCCTTTTCTGGCGCTGCCGTGTCGGCTAGCGGTCACCTTCCTTCTTCGCTCCCTTAAGGAACGCGACGATTGCCATGGCGTGCCCGTGGCCCAGCCCGAAATCCTGCTTAAGCCAATCCGTGATCTGCGTTGCCTTGACGCCCGGGGCGAGTCCCGCGCCGCTGGTCAAGCCCTTCCGCTCGGCCATCGCCCTGAAGTCGGCGGGCGACTTGCCTGTCTTTGTCTGGATGTTATCGAGATAGGCCTGGAACGACATGGCGACTCCTTTGGCTC
>JBAQHA010000464.1:0-10958 GCA_049288075.1 Oricola sp. | reverse complement strand
CTTATTTCCCGCGCGCCTGCGATCGAGCGTCCTGCGAAGCCGGCGCCGAAAGAAAATTTCCTGTCAAAGGCAGAAGTCATGGCCCTCGTCGCCGCGGCGAAGGTTCCGCATATCCAGCTCGCAATCTCGCTCCTGATCGGAACCGGCGCCCGCATCGCGGCGGCACTTGAACTGACCTGGGATCGTGTTGATCTCGAACGCAAGATGATCCAGTTGCGGGATCCCAACGACACGACGAAACGCAAGGGCCGTGCGACTGTCCCCGTCAACGACGGCCTGGCGGATGAACTGGCGAAAGCGAAAGTGGGCGCACTGACGAACCACGTGATCGAGTGGGGAGGCAAGCCGGTGAGGTCAATCAAGCGGGGCTTGAAAGCAGCCGGCAGCGCTATCGGCCGGCCGGATGTGTCTCCGCATATGCTTCGCCATTCGGCTGCCGTCTGGCTCGCGGAGGACGGTCACAGCATGGATGAGATCGCGCAATTCCTGGGCCACAACGACAGCCGGATCACCGCCCGCGTCTACGCACGCTATTCGCCGACACATCTTCGCAAGCTGGCTGCGACACTCGACATACGTAGTTCCCTTTAGGGTCACTGAACCTACTGAACCTCAATAAGGTGCCGAAAATGCTGAAAACGCCCATTTGCGAAGTGCCCTTTTCCCGGAATTGCAGGGAGTTCAGACAGGGGCAGAATGTTGACATCGTAGGGGTCACTGGTTCAATCCCAGTACCGCCCACCATTCCAAGCCATTGAGATCAAACGTCATTTCGATCTCTCGGCGTTCCTGAAACCTTCGGAAAATCCTTCTGTCACAACTGTGTCACAGCGAGGATCATTTCGATGGCAACATACAGGAAGCGCGGAGACCGCTGGCAAGTGCAGGTGCGCAGGGGAGGCCAACCGGCCCTGTCGCGTAGCTTCACGACAAAAGCAGATGCCCAGCGTAGGGCGCGCCACGTCGAGGCAGAACAAGACGCCACTCTTCAACCAGTCGACTTTCGAAAGCTCGAAAGGACGACCCTCCGGGACATCCTCGTTCGATACCGCGACGAAATCATCCCGGCAAAACGCGGGCATGACATCGAAACGATCATCGTCGACGCCTTCCTTCGCAATCCCATTGCCCACCTGACGCTCGACCGGCTCACGCCCCAAGCCTTCGCTACTCACCGAGATGTGCGTCTGGAAAGCGTTCGTCCTTCTACGCTCCTTCGCGAACTCGGCATCGTTCAGCACGCTCTTGACGTAGCAATGAAAGAGTGGGGCTTCCCTCCGTTCTCCAATCCGGTGAAAGGGATCAGGAAGCCAAGACTGGGCTCCAGTCGTGATCGACGCGTCTCACCGGATGAAGTCAGCCGTCTTATTCACGAGGCGCAGCGTTCGCGGAACGAGCATCTTGCCCCTGCCATCATGCTAGCAGTGGAAACCGGAATGCGCCGAGGGGAACTCCTTGGGATGCAATGGCAGCATACCGACGCTGACGCACGCGTTGTAGCCATCCCGCACACCAAGAATGGGCACCCCCGTCGCATTCCTTTGTCTAGCACGGCGGCAAACACCCTGAAGAGCCAAATGGCAAAGGGTATCGACCGGCCGTTACCGATGAGTTCCGAGAGTTTGAAGAAGGCATGGCAACGTCTCGTCATGCGCTGCGATCTAGAAGGCATTCGCTTTCACGATTTGCGCCACGAAGCGATCAGCCGGTTCTTTGAACGAGGCCTCTCAATGCCGGAGGTCGCTCTGATCAGCGGACATCGCGATCCACGGATGTTGTTCCGATACACGCATATTCGAGCTGAGACCCTGCTCCAAAAGCTGGGATAGCCGATCCAGGCGATGCAACGCGGCAATGAACTCAACGAAGACGGATGAGAAGTCTCGTTGTGCTTCAGCGCTGATCTCCGGGCGGACGAGCCGGAAACCTCACCCAATGCTGAATGAAAGGACATCTCGATGTTCTCTGAACTCCCCCTGTTTGCCAAGCTGCTGCTCGGCGCACTTTTCTTCTTTGCCGGCTATGCGGCTTTGGCAAAGCTCGATGAGATCGACTGGGATCGATATTGGCCGCTAGTCCTCTTCGCATTCATCATCTGCGCCCTCTTAGCCAAGTTTGGCTGAGCGACATCACGGGGCTGACCTTAAGAGGCAGAAAGGTTTCGTCCATCATGTCTTTACGTACAGCTCATACTAGGCCGATACCGTGACGAAACGCCCGGCCTGCGCTTCCGCGAGCCATTCCCGAACATCCTCACCCGCCGGACACGCGTTGCTGCATGGCGGCGTCAGCATGACATATTGGGGCCTTTGACGGCGCACGGGACCTGTTCCTCGCGAGACCGTCAGGTCGACGGCCGGCGTGAAATCCGGAAGCCTAGTGTTCACGTTCTCTCGCGCTCCGTTCCGTCATGACCGGATCACTCTCGTACGGGTTGCCCCGCCAGGCGTTGATCCGCGTCAAGACTGGCACGGATTGATGGCGGAAAGACGAGGACGATCCGGTCACTGGCAGCCGGTAACAGCCGCCTCGGCAAGCGCACTGTATGACCGCCGCTTGTCAAGGGTCACGGAAGCCGACTACTTCCGCGAGTACCGGGAAATCTTGTCGCTCAAGGTCCGACGCGGAATTCCGAGCCGTTCGGCCGCGCGTTTGACATCGCCGCCGACAGCCTCGAGCGCCTCGCAGATCTTCGACATCTCGAACTCCCGAAGATCTGTACTGAGGTCGTGGGCCGTGCCGCGCCTCGGTTGTTCGAAATCGGAGGTCCAGTTGATCCCCAATGCGTCTCGATCCGCGCGCGCCTTGAGCTCGCGGACATTGCCCGGCCAGGTATGACCGCGCAGTTCCCGCTCCAGTGCGTGACTGACCGGCACGTCGGGCAGCCCGTAACGTCGGCGCGCCAGAGCGGCGAAGTGGGCGTAGAGCAGGACGATGTCCCCGTTTCGCTCCCGTAAAGGGGGAATCGGCAGGGAAGCGGCGCCGAGCCGATAATAAAGGTCTTCGCGGAGCTTGCCACTGGCAACGAGGTCGCTCGGATCGGTTTTCGCAGCCGTGACGATACGGATGTCGATCGGACGCTGCCTGTTTTCCCCGATGCGCTCGACGATCCGCTCCTGCAGTACTCGCAGCATCTTGGCTTGCATAAGGAGCGGCATGGATTCAACTTCATCCAGAAAGACGGTTCCGCCGTCGGCATGTTCAAACTTGCCGATCCGTTCCCTGTCGGCGCCGGTAAAGGCTCCCTTGGCATGCCCGAACAGCTCGCTCTCAAACAAGTCGTCGGGAATGGCCGCGCAATTGATCGCCGTGAAGGGATGTCCCGCGCGTGCACTCATCTCGTGAAGACTTCGGGCGACAAGCTCCTTTCCCGTTCCTGTTTCGCCGATAATGAGAACATCGACGTCGAGCGGCGCCAGCGCGGCCAGGCGTTGCTTCATCTGGACGATGCGCGGATCGTTCCCGAGGATCTCGTCGAAGGCGCCGGTCTGTTGCTGAACGATCCGTTGAAGCCGCCCGAGTTCGCGCACCACGGCGCGTCTTTTCAGGGCATTTTCGAGAACCGCGATCAGATGATCCGCGTCATAGGGCTTCTCGAGGAAATCCTCGGCGCCGCTCTTGATCGCATTGACGGCGACCGAAACCTCGCCATGAGCGGTCAACAGGATCACCGGGATCTCAGGATGGCGATTCTTGACGGTGGCGAGCAGCACCATGCCGTCGATCCCCGGCATGCGGATATCGGAAATGACCAGGTCCGGCGCCTCGTCGACCAACGCGCTGATCGCATCGGCCGCGTTCGAAAACGCGCTGACGAGAAATCCGTTGACTTCAAGCCAGTCGGTCGCAGATCCGAGCAGGTCTGTATCGTCGTCAATCAGAAAGACATGCCCTTTGTTCATTCGGCGGCCGCTTCCGCAATTCCCGCAGCCGGCAACAAGATCGTCGCGCGCGTACCGCTGCGTCCGTCCGAGGTGATACGCAGTTCCCCGCCATGGTTTTCGACGATCGCCGTCGATATCGAAAGCCCCAGTCCCATGCCTTCGCCGTTAAGCTTCGTGGAATAGAAGGGCTCCTTCACCTGTTCCAGTCGGGTCGGATCGATCCCGGATCCGTTGTCCTGAATCGTGATGGAGGCCAAGTCATCCTCCAAAGCGACCCAAATATCGATTGACGGATTGTCGACATCGGCAGCCGCATCGATCGCATTGAGTAGAAGGTTCAGGATAACCTGCTCGAGCCGGACCTCGACGCCTTGAACGAATACGTCGCCCGCCGCACGAAGCCGCGGCGTCACACCTGCGGCCTTGAATCGAGCGCCTGCGATCTCGAGCGCGTTGCTTACACATGTCCGGCAGTTGACCATCTTGCGCTCCGCGCCGTCGCGACGCGAGAACTGCCGCAGATGCATGATCGTCCGCTGCATGCGCTTCACGAGAGATCTCGCCTTTTCGAGGCGCAATGTCACGCCCTTGTCGGAACTGTCCGAAGCCAGCAGGCGGGCGCTGGCAAGAGTCGTTTCCAGCGCCGCGAGCGGCTGGCTGACCTCGTGCGCGATCGCGGCCGACATGCGCCCGAGCGCCGCCATCTTCTCCGACTGGATCAGCCCCTCCTGCGCACGGCGCAATTCTTCCTCGGCATTGCGGCGGACCTCGATTTCCTGTTCGAGATCCCGAGTGCGCTCCTCGACCTTGCACTCAAGCAACTCACCCTGCCTGAGCCGAAGCGAAATCAGTTGCTGGCGCTGAATGGCGAAGTGCAGGGCGCCGGTCAGCAGGAGACATGCAAGGGCAGAGGCCAGCGCCCACGTTGCTGCGGCAGCGCGTGCCGCGCCGGTATCCCGGTTGGCGTAGAGTGTCCATCCCTCGCCATGGAGCGCGCGTCTCGTGGCTATGTCGCCGCCATCGAAGAAAAGGAATTCGCCCGACTGGTCCTGAACAGAGGATCGCGGGTTGCTCGAAATGATCGACAAGCCGGCACGCAAGTTGACACCGTCATAGGTTCGCGCGGCCGAGAGGCGATCAAGCGCAGTGTCATCGAGAGGGAGCACCGGACGGTACCTCCAGTCCGGGTTTCCCGTCAGGAAGACCACCCCTTCGCGGTCGGCGACGCTGATACCGGCCTGCGTGTCGAGCCAGGCCGCTTCGAGCGGAAGAAGATCGATCTTCACAACCATTACGCCAGTGATACCGGAGGCCAGGTCGATGCGCCTCGACAGGAAGTAGCCCGGCTTGCCCGTTGTCACGCCGATCGCATAGAAGCGGCCCGAACCGGTGCGTATCGCATCCCGGTAGTACGGCCTGAAATCGTATCGGCTGCCAGTGAAGTCGTCCTCCGTGCGCCAGTTGCTTGAGGCCAGCGTCAAGCCGGTTTCATCCAACAGGTAAAGCACCGCCGCGCCGGAGGAATTGGCGACCCGCTCCAGATACTCTTTCGCGTTGAGGATGCGGTCTTCATCGGCAGGATGGGAGAGCGCCTCGCCGATTCGCCCGTCCTCCGCCGCCACGGAAGGAAGATAGCTGAAACGGTCGATCTCGGTCTGGAGCGCGCGCGCTGCTAACTGCGCACTTTGCCTCAACTGGGCCCGGATCAAACCCATGGAATGACCGTGGACGACTTGCCAGACCGCCAAGGTTACCAGAACCACCGCCGCCAAGGATAGGGCGCTGGCCAGGAAAGTCATTTTGCGAGGGCGTTCCATGGTTCGGCTGTCTTCCTCAGCCTCTCCCGCCCGGACAAGGCGCGATAGTGATCGGGCTGCCCGGCGCCTCACCGAGTTGTCGGCAGGCTCCGTTGCCGTCGGAGCAGATTTGCCAACCGTCGTGAGTCGCACCCGAGGCCGCCAGATGAAGACTTGTGACTTCCGGAGAATGGGGAGTCCAGACCCACCAGTCATCCTCCAGCACCGCTCCCTCTCCCGGATCCATGCCGGCACCCGACCCTTTGACCCTTGCCTCCTCCAGAACCAGCCGCTGGCCGTCGACCGCCCAGTGTTCCCGCCATGATGTCTTTTCTACTGAATGGGTCCAGGACAGGGTGAAGGTGGTCAGCGCCATCACCACCGTCTTACCGCCCGCGATGATGCAAATGCCGGTCAATTGCCTTCTCCGGGAAGAGCGGCTTGGCTTCTGCTGCGCCCACCCCGCCAGACCAGCACGGAGAACACCGCCGCCAGTGCGAAGCCGATTTCATCGGTGGCCGGCAGAGCTGCGATCAGCGTCGCGGCCGCGGCAAGTGCGACCAGGCGCTTCAGCGCGTTCAGCGGGCCGGTCAGGTATCCGATCACGGCCGCGCCCCAAAGCCCGATCGCAACCACGGCCTTCAGCACCACATATGCGACCGCGAGAGGATAGCCGTATGCCTGCGCCAGCGGACCGCCATCCTGCATCATCAGAGCCGGCGTATAGACGGCCATGAACGGAATGACGAAGCCGGCGGCCGCCACCTTGATGGCTTCGAACGAGATTTTCAGTCCGCTTTCCTTGGCGATCGGAGCGGCCGCGAAACACGCGAGCGCCACCGGTGGCGTTAGATCGGCCAGTATGCCGAAATAGAACACGAACATGTGGCTGACGATCAACGGCACGCCAAGCTCGAGCAATGCCGGCCCGGCGATGGACGAAGTGATGATGTAGTTCGGGATAGTCGGGATGCCCATCCCGAGCACGATGCAGGTGATCATGGTCAGGACGAGCGAAAGCAGGAGATTGTTTTGGCCGACCGACACGATGAACTGGCCGAACGTATTGGCGGCGCCGGTGAGAGTCATGGTGCCGATGATGATCCCGACGACCGCGCAGGCCACACCGACGGGAAGAGCTGTCTTCGCACCGTCGGCAAGCGAATCCCGACAGGCTGAAAGGGTCTCGCGACCACCCCTGGAGACGGCGTTCCAGGCGATCAAGGTGGCGATAGCGGCGACGACTACCCAGATCCCCCATTCCAGGAAGGCGCCCGCGACCAGAGCAAGGCCAATCCAGAAGACGATGCGGATTGTCCCGGCGGGAAGACCGAGCGCGATCGATCCACCCAGAATCAGGAGCACGGTGAGAGCGAGCCCGACCGTGCCGGCAAAGAGTGGCGTGTAGCCGGAAAAGAGGAACCAGACGAGTACGGCAAGCGGCAGGATCAGGTACCATTGAGAACGGATGGCCGCCATGGCGGACGGCAATTCATTCTTCGGCAGGCCGGTCAGGGCATGCTTTCCGGCTTCAAGATGAACCATCCAGAAGGCAGACGCGAAATAGAGAATGGCGGGAATGATCGCTGCCTTGACAACCTCATAGTACTCCACGCCCAATGTCTCGGCCATGATGAAGGCGACGGCACCCATGACGGGCGGCATTATCTGGCCGCCCATGGAGGAAGTCGCCTCCACGCCGCCCGCAAAAGCCGGCCGGTAGCCGAACTTCTTCATGAGTGGAATCGTGAACTGCCCCGTGGTGACCACATTGGCGACGCCCGATCCGGAAATCGTACCCATCAGTCCTGACGATATGACGGAGACTTTGGCCGGCCCGCCCTGCCTGTGCCCGACAAGACCGAGAGATACATCGGTGAACAACTTGATCATTCCGGCTTTCTCGAGGAACGCGCCGAAAAGGATGAAGAGGAAGATATATGTCGACGACACGTAGATCGGGATGCCGTAGATCCCTTCGGTCCCGTAGGCCATGTGATCGATGACCTGGGAGAAGTCGTAGCCCCGATGGTTGAGCGGCGACGGCAGATACTGGCCGAACAGGCAGTAGGCGAGGAACGCGCCCGAGATAATCGGAAGCGCCGGCCCCATGATCACCCAGGCCGCAGCAAATACGGTCGCAAGCGCGATAACGCCCATGACAATGTCGCGGTTCAGCGGATCGCCCGCCCGCATCATCAGCGGCAGATATTCGAAATACTGGTAGGCGGCGACGAACACACCCGCGGCCGCCATAGCCCAGGCGAGAAACTTTGTGACGCCCGAGCGATTTCGCATCAGCGCGATCAATGGAAAGACCAGGAGCATGAGAAAGCCCACATGCACCGCCCGGGCGATCTGGCTGGCGAAGTCGAGGAGATGCGCCGCCGTCGCAATCTGGAAGACTGAAAATACGATTGCGATCCAGTAGAGGAGCCGACCCTCGTGCGTCGACGGGAAGCTGCCCGCCAAGGGATCGTGTATGCTCAGATCGGCCGCACCGGCCGGTATGTCGTGTTTGGGCTTGTCGCCGAGCATCGGTACCTCCCCTACCGCATCGCCAGGATAACCGGGCGGACCTTGAAGGCCCGCCCGTTTCTTTCGCCGGTCAGAGGAGACCCTTCTCCATGTAGTAGCGCTCAGCTCCCGGATGCAGCGGGATCGGCATGCCGCCAAGCGCCTTTTCGAGCTTGATGTTGCTCGCTGCCTTGTGCGCGGCTTCCAGCTCCGGGAGGTTCTCGAAGAGCTGCTTGGTCATCTGGTAGACCGTTTCATCGGAAACGTCCTCATGGGTCACGAGGAAATTGACGATAGCGACGGTCGGAACATCCTCAGTCTGACCTTCATAGGTTCCCGCGGGAATGACGCTCGCGACATAAGGCGCGCCGAGCGAGGTCGCGACATCTTCCGGCACCGCGACTATCGAAATCGAAAGCGAGGTGGCGAGATCCTTGATCGAAGCCACACCCAGACCGGCCGACTGTAAAGTGGCGTCGAGCTGGCGGTTCTTGATCAACTCGACCGATTCCGCGAAGGGGAGATATTCGGTTTTGCCGAGTCCGTCATAGCTCATCCCGGCAGCGCCAAGGATGGCGCGTGCGTTGAGTTCGGTCCCGGACTTGGGCGCTCCGACCGAGAGCGCTTTGCCCTTCAGATCGGCAAGGCTCTTGATGCCCGATTCCGCAGATGCAACGATCTGCACGTAGTTCGGATAGACGGCTGCCACGCCGCGCAGCTTGTCCAGCGGCGCCTTGAATCCGGCTTCGGCATCGCCATCCCAGGCCAGCTTCACGGAGTCGCCCAGCGCCAGCGCGAGTTCACCCTTGCCCTGCTGCAAGAGGTTCAGGTTTTCGACCGACGCCTTGGTGGACTGCACCTGCGTTCGAACGCCGGGAATCTTCTCCGCATAGATTTTGGAGAGACCTACGCCGATTGGGTAGTAGACGCCCGACGTGCCGCCGGTCAGGACATTGATGAATTCGTCGGCTTTGGCGATCGTTCCCGAAACGCAAAGCGAAACCATGGCCACCGCGGCGGCCTTCGAGACTGAAATAGACATTTTTCCTCCTTTGTGGTGCCTTTCGATCCTCCGAGGCACACGGAGTTTCCTCCAGCAAGCACCGTGCCAAATGCACAATTGGAAGATTTTCAATAATTTAGATCGTGTCAACCGATCGCGTGCGGCAATTGCTTGCCAGATACGGGGACAGGCTTGGCAAGATCTTGCCGGAGAAGACCGCCCTGGGCAGGGTCACAGCCTGGGAACGCCACGCCTCGGCACCTCAAGTCGAGCGTCCGTGTCCATAGAGCCCCCGCATGACGACCGGCGTCAGATACATCGGAATCTGGTAGCAGCCGATGAACAGGAGCAGCGGGTCGGTCACGTCCGGCGTCAGAGCGATCAGGAAAAGCGCGATGTTTCGATTGCCCGCAACGATGCCGTAGGCGGCGCTGTCATCACGCAGTGGCGTGCGGCGGAGTACAAGCGCGGCGAGCGCCTGCATCCCGAAATTCGCGATGCAAGCGATGGCTAGCCATCCGGCAAACTGCAGCGGCGTCCGGGTGATGGCCGGTCCGACCGCCGACATCAGCCCGACCACGATTACGGCCATCGCGATGGCCGATATGCCGTCGAGCGCCTCGACGACCGCCGGCTTCGGATCGCGGATGACGAAACCACGGATCAGGAAGGCAGCGCCGGCCGCCGCCGCGATGACTGCCAGCAGCCTGCCCGCCGCGCCCAGCACTTCGGCCGCGGACCCGAGTTCGGGGAGAAGCCAGAAAATCGGCAGCGCGGTCAGCGGCAGCAGAGCCGTGCCGACGATCAGCATGCGCAACGCGGGCGCGGGATCGTGGCCGGTGAGGATTGCGAGATTGGGCCCGCCCGAGATCGGCGAAGCCGCGAGCATCAGCACGATAGACGTCGCAAGCGCCGTCGCGAGCAAGCCGCCGGCAGCCATGATACCGATCGCGATCACCGGCAGGATGAGCTGGAAGACGGCGACAAGCCCGGTCACGACGGGCAGGTCGCGCGTCTCGCCGAAGGCGCGCCGAGGCCCGATCCTCAGCGCCGCGAGGAACAGGAGGCCGGCGACCATCTCCTGCAGCCACCCTTTCAGAAAATGCGCGACGCCTGGCAGCGCGATGCCGGCGACGAGGCCCGCGATCAGCAACAGCTTTCCGTGGCGGGCAGCGAGCGCAAGGAAGCGCATCAGGCGATGCCACGAATGATGAGGATCGTCGCGGCAACCCCGGCTATGGCCAGCAGGGCCGGCCGATATCTCCGGTCGAACCGGCCGCGCAGGACCCGCGCGAAGAGGACGCCAGCGAGCATAGCCGGCGCCATCACCAGAGCAAGGCCGAAATCGCGCCAGCCGGCGCAGCCCGAGAGATAGAGCCCGGCAAGCGAGATGGCGCAACCGATCGCGAAGAATGCGGCAAGCGTCGGGCGCGCCTGCGTCGCCGGGCGATCCTGGTAGACGATTGCAAGAGGCGGCGCGCCGACCGAGGTGATTGTGCCCATCACGCCCGAGACAGCCGACATTGCGGCCATGGCCGGCAATGAAAAAGCCAGCCGCCAGCCGGCAACCGAAAGCAGGACGGCGAGCGCGATCATCAGTCCGAATACCAGCATGAATGTGCCCCGGTCCGGGAGATTGGAAAGGATCTCGGTCGCCGCGGCCACACCGGCGAGCCGGCCAATGACGCCGATGCCGACCTCGTTCCAGCGGATTACCGGCCGCTCGCGTAGCGCACCCCAGGTTGCGGTGGCCAAACC
>JBAQHA010000463.1:0-3580 GCA_049288075.1 Oricola sp. | reverse complement strand
GAGCTCTGGCGTCTCGGCGGCGCCGGTATGGCGCAGCATCGCGTCGAATGCGCCCTTGCGGATCTGCGATCCGTCTTGGAGGTCGGCGCCGGAGATGCGCGTCTGGGCACTGAACGGCACAAAGCCTTCCACCTGGGCGCGCAGCGCCTCGGCCTGCCGACCCTGAATCTTCAGCGCCAGGTCGACGATCGACTTGCCTTCCGGTGTTTCGTCCGGGAAGGAGGCGAGAAGCGCCGCCTCGACGAGGTCGCGCTCGGCGACGCCCGGAAGCGGCATGAAAGCGTCGGCCATGCGGTTGCCGAATGTGATCGTGCCGGTCTTGTCGAGCAGCAGCGTGTCGACGTCGCCGGCAGCCTCGACCGCGCGGCCGGACTTGGCGATCACATTGGCGCGCACCAGCCGGTCCATGCCGGCGATGCCAATCGCCGACAGCAGCCCGCCGATCGTCGTCGGGATCAGCGTGACGAGCAGCGCGACGAGGAAGGCGACGGGAATCGAGGTTCCCGAGAAGATCGCGAAGGGCTCCAGCGTCACGACGACCAGCATGAAGATGATCGTCATGCCGACGAGAAGGATGTTGAGCGCGATCTCGTTAGGCGTCTTCTGCCGTTCGGCGCCCTCGACCATGGCGATCATCCGGTCGAGAAAACTCTTTCCGGGCTCGGCGGTCACGCGGATCGCCAACCAGTCGGAGACGATGCGCGTGCCGCCGGTGACAGCAGAGCGGTCGCCGCCGGATTCGCGAATCACCGGGGCCGATTCGCCGGTGATGGCGGATTCGTCGACCGAGGCAACGCCCTCGACGACTTCGCCGTCGGCGGGGACCAGTTCTCCGCTGGCGACGAAGACGTGATCGCCCTTGCGCAGCGCCCGGCTGGAGACCCGCTCGACGTCGTTATGGTCCTTCGGATCGCCGCGCAGGCGCCGGCATTCGGTTTCCGATTGCGTCGCGCGCAGGCTGTCGGCGCGCGCCCGCCCTCGACCCTCGGCGACTGCTTCGGCGAAGTTCGCCGAAAGAACCGTCACCCACAGCCAAAGAGCGATCTGGCCGACGATGCCCGCTGTCGCCGCGCCCGTGACAAGATCGCGCAGGAAAATCAGCGTGGTCAGCGCCGCCACGACGCCGGTGACGAACATCACCGGGTTGCGGGCGAGGACGCGCGGGTTGAGCTTCATGACCGCGTCGCGGGCGGCCTGCGCCGCAAGTGCGCGATCGAACAGGGAGGAGTCCTTGCGTTTGTGCCTGGTCATCATGTCACCTCAGAAGGTCTGGCCGGCGAGCATCGACATCTGCTCGGCGATCGGGCCGAGGGCGAGCACCGGGAAGAAGGTCAGTCCGCCGAGGATCAGGACGACGACGATCAGCAGGACGACGAACAGCGGGCCATGGGTCGGGAAGGTGCCGGCTGACGCCGGCGCCGGGATCTTGCCGGCGAGCGCGCCGGCGATCGCCAGCATCGGCACGATGAAGGCATAGCGGCCGATCATCATGGCTATCCCTTGCAGCGTTGTGTGGAACGGCAGGTTCGCGCCGAAGCCGGCGAAGGCGGAGCCGTTGTTGCCGGTCGCCGACGAATAGGCATAAAGGATTTCCGACAGGCCATGCGGACCCGGATCCTGGACGGCCGCGAGCGCCTGCGGGACCACGGCGGCGAGCGCGCCGAAGACGAGGATGCCGACGGGCATCGACAGGAAGGCGAGGACCGCGAGCTTGACCTCGCGCGCTTCGATCTTTTTGCCGAGATATTCGGGAGTGCGGCCGACCATCAGACCGGCGATGAAGACGGTCAGCACGACGAACAGCAGCATGCCGTAAAGACCGGCGCCGACGCCGCCGAAGATCACCTCGCCGACCTGCATGTTGAGCAGCATCGCCAGCCCGCCGAGCGGCGTGAAGCTGTCGTGCATCGAATTGACCGACCCGTTCGAGGCGGCCGTGGTCGCCTCCGCCCACAGCGCCGACAGGCCGGCGCCGAAGCGGACCTCCTTGCCCTCCATGTTGCCGGCAAGCTGATCGACCGGCAGCGCATCGAGCAGAGGATTGCCCCTGATCTCGGCCGCGTAGATGACGGCCAGCCCGGCAGCGAAGAGGATCGCCATCGCGGCGAAGATCGCTATGCCCTGCCGCCGGTCCTTCGCCATCCCGCCGAACAGGAAGCAGAAGGCGGCCGGGATCAGCAGGATGAAAACCAGTTGCAGCAGGTTGGAGAGCTGCGTCGGGTTCTCGAGCGGGTGGGCCGAATTGACATTGAAGAAACCGCCGCCATTGGTGCCGAGCTGCTTGATGGCGAGCTGCGAGGCGACCGGGCCTTGCGCGATCAGCTGGCTGGCGCCTTCAAGCGTCGTCGCAGGCACATAGGCCGCCAACGTCTGCGGCACGCCCTGCCAGATCAGCAGGAAGGCCGCGACGGCCGACAGTGGCAGTAGCACGTAGAGCACCGACCGGGTCACGTCGACCCAGAAATTGCCGAGCGTCCTGACGCCCGCCGAGGCGAAGCCGCGGATGACCGCGACTGCGACGGCCATGCCGGTGGCGGCGGAGACGAAATTCTGCACCGTCAGGCCGGCCATCTGGCTGAAATAGGAGAGCGTCGTCTCGCCGCCATAGGCCTGCCAGTTGGTGTTGGTGACGAAGCTGACGGCGGTGTTGAAGGCGAGGTCGGGCGACATCGGCGCCATGTCTTGCGGGTTCCAGGGCAGGAGATGCTGGAACCGCAGCACGCCGTAGAGGACCAGCCAGCCGGCGAGATTGAACGCCAGCACGGAAAGCGCGTAGGACGCCCAGTGCTGGTCCTGCAGGGCGTTGCGGCCGGCAAGCGCGCACAGGCCGCGCTCGACCGGGGCCACAACGGGAGTCAGGAACGTCCGTTCGCCCTGGTAGACGCGGGTCATGTAGCCGCCGAGCGGCCAGGCGAGCGCGACGAGGATCGCCGCGTAGAGGATGAACTGCAGGATGTCGGCAGCCATGACGATTTCCTCAGAACCGTTCCGGCCGCAGCAGCGCGACCGTGAGATAGACGAGAAGGGCGAGCGCGATCGCCCCTGCGACGAGATATTCAGTCATCGCGGGCCTCACAGGCGTTCGCAGAAGCGCACGGCGGCGGCGAAGACTAGAAAGCCGCCGACGCCGAGCGCGAGATAGAGAAGATCGAGCATGGTCGACTCCCTTGGTGGATGTCGGTCGAAGATGCTCGCGGACGCCGTTAGAGCGCTATTCGGAAGGCGGGGTCCGGGCGTAAGGAAGATATAAAGATGAGGAACGGACCGACAGCACTTCTGAGTAACGAGCTTGCCGAGACTTCTCAGTGGCGAGGCGGTCCGGTTTCGGCTCGAAAACGTTCCTTCAGGTGCTAGCGCTGATTTCCGCTGTTGAGGATGAGTCTAAGCTTTTGCACCCGTTGCAGCGTCGGCACAGGATCGCTTTCACAGGATGACAGCCTGATGAACTCGATCCAGGCGCGCTCATTCTCGGTGAATTCCCATCCCTGCCAAGCGGGAACAATGCGCTCATTACGCAACGAAATCATTTTCCGAAGATCCCCCTGATCGCAGCACGTGCTTTCATCGTGATCGACGGATC
>JBAQHA010000462.1:0-1601 GCA_049288075.1 Oricola sp. | reverse complement strand
GCCAACCTGCTCTCCTGAATTGTCCTCGTCCTGAGGTTCGCCTGAGGTTCGCCCGCTCCCTGACAAGGAAGCCAGACGATGAGACGGTCCGGGATTTCCGATGTGCAGATCATCGGCATTTCGAAGGAACACCAGGCGGACATCTCGGCCGCCGATCCTTGCCGCAAATATGGCGTCAGCGGCCTCATGGGACCAATAGCGGAGCGCATTGCACTTCGGCCATTCGTTCTCATCCGGATCAGATTCCCATTGTCGCGGCGCCGATATCGATAGACAATGCGACACAGGAGGCGTCGTTGCATGCCGTGGACGATCCTGGACATGAAATCGCTGATCATTGCGACGTTTTTGCTGGGCGTATGCCTTGGCATTCGCGAGGCGTCCGCTGTCGAGCGGGACTATCCGTTGTTCGCGAGCGCTCCGGAGCTTGCGGACATGGCGAACGACCCGCTTCGGCTGGTTCCATTCCTCGACACCATGGCGACCTGTGCGCAGGCGGCTATCGACGAACCGGAGCTGGAATTTCGCGCCTGCAGTTTCGTGTCGAGCGAAACCATCGACCGCAATTCCTACTGGATATGGAACTTGAGCGAATCCGGTATCGTCTACCGCAAGGCGGATGGCGCCTATCGCATCCTGAGTGGCGTCTGCATCGACGATTTCTGCCAGGCGAAGGAATGCAAGGTCGCCGAATGGCCCGTGCTTTCCTGCGGCGACGGGCGCAAGCGCGAGATGTCCGCCCCGAGCTTCGAAACGCTGGTCATCGACGGCAGGACCTATACCCGTTCACGCCGCTGATGAGCGCGATGCGGTATCCATTATTGACCGGTATCAAGGCGCATGCCGCACGGCTCTGCCAGTTTCATTGCAAGTGCAGGAAGCCCCGCTAAGGTGGTGGAGCCGGACGGGTGCGAGTCGTCATCCGGGCATTTCCGGCGCAGTTTGGAGTTGCCAGGCGAAGCCGGGTACGTTGGGGTCAAGAAAGGCTGACAGACATGTTTCCAAAGACACTGCTGACCGTCGTCGACAGCGAGCAATCCACGGACGCGCTCAATGGCGCGATCGCGCTGTGCGATGAATTCGGCTGCCATCTCGCCGTCGCTGTGATCGGGATCGCGCTGCCGGCAAGCACCACGGCCTATGGCGCCGTTCCGGCCGAGACTTGGTCCGAGGAACGCGAAAAGGGGCGCGCCGCAACGGCCGAAAGGGCCGTCGTCATCGAAGCCCGCCTGAAGCAGGCCGGCATTTCGGGCGACGTTACCCCGTATTTCTGCGAGGAAGGCCAGATCGCCGAGATCGTCGGCATGCGCGGACGCTACAGCGACCTGGGCCTTGCCCTCGCCTCGCCGGGCATGGACCCGCGCCTTTCCAAGAAGGCGCTCGAGGGACTGATCTTCCAGAGCGGGCGGCCGTTCCTCGTCGTTCCGTCGGGCGTCAAGCCGACACTCAAGCCGAAACGCGTCATGATCGGCTGGGATGCCGGCCGCGAGGTCGCAGGCGTCGTCCACGCCGCGCTCGACATGCTGATTGCCGCCGACAACGTTCACGTGGTGCTGGTCGATCCGGTCGCGGCGGAATTCGACCAGGGCGAGGAACCGGGC
>JBAQHA010000461.1:0-5095 GCA_049288075.1 Oricola sp. | reverse complement strand
GTCCTGCAGGACCCCGAGCGACGGCGTCAGCTTGTGCAGTTCCGGCATGCCGTTCGCCTTCGGCCCCTGGAAGCGGATCACCGCGACGAAATCCTTCTCCAGTTCGCCCTTGCGGAACGCCTCCTGCATCGCCTCCTGGGAGTGGAACACCACCGCCGGCGCCTCGACGATGTACCGCTCCGGCTTCACCGCCGAGATCTTGATGACCGCCTTGCCGAGATTGCCGGTCAGCATCTTCAGCCCGCCATTCGTCTGGAACGGAGCGCTGATCGGCGACAGCACCTTGGCGTCGCCGGAAACCGCCGGCGCCGGCCGGCGCACCACGGTCTCGCCGTCGAGTTTCGCTTCCACCATGTAGGGCTCCAGCCCCTGGCCGAACACCGTGCGCACGTCGCGGTGCAGATGGCCGCCGCTCGCCAGTTCCCGGATCATGAAGCCGAGCCCGCCCGCCGCCTGGAAATGATTCACGTCGGCAAGCCCGTTCGGATAGACCCGCGCCAAGAGCGGCGTCGCGTCCGACAGGTCGGAAATGTCCTGCCATGTCAGCTTGATGCCGGCCGCCGCCGCCATGGCGATCAGGTGGATCGTGTGGTTGGTCGAGCCGCCGGTGGCGTGCAGCCCGACGACGCCGTTGACGATCGAGCGCTCGTCGATCATCTCGCCCGCCGGCGTGAACTCGTTGCCGAGCGCGGTGATCGCCAGCGCGCGCTTCGCCGCTTCCTTTGTCAGCGCATCGCGCAGCGGCGTGTTCGGGTTGACGAAGGACGAGCCCGGCATGTGCAGGCCCATGATCTCCATCAGCATCTGGTTCGAGTTCGCCGTGCCGTAGAAGGTGCAGGTGCCCGGCCCGTGATAGGAGGCGCTTTCCGACGCCAGCAGCTCGGCGCGGCCGACCTTGCCTTCTGCGTAGAGCTGGCGCGTCTTCGCCTTCTCGTCGTTGGTAATGCCCGTGGTCATCGGCCCCGCCGGCACGAAGACCGCCGGCAAATGGCCGAAGGTCAGCGCCGCGATGACGAGCCCCGGCACGATCTTGTCGCAGACGCCGAGATAGACGGCCGCGTCGAACATGTCGTGCGACAGCCCGACGGCCGCCGCCATGGCGATCACGTCGCGCGAGAACAGCGACAGTTCCATGCCCGCCTGGCCCTGGGTGACGCCGTCGCACATCGCCGGTACGCCGCCCGCCACCTGCGCCACGCCGCCCGCCTCGCGCGCCGCCTTCTTGATCAGCGCCGGAAATGTCTCGTAGGGCTGATGCGCCGACAGCATGTCGTTATAGGCGGTGATGATGCCGAGGTTGGGCACGGTGTCGCCCATCAGGTCGGCCTTGTCGGTGGGGCCGCAGGCCGCGAAGCCGTGCGCGAGGTTGCCGCAGGAGAGTTTCGTGCGTTTCGGCCCCTGCGCCGCGCGGGCGCGCAGCCGCTCCAGATAGGTCTCGCGCGTCGGCTTGGACCGTTCGCGAATGCGTTCGGTGACCTCGGCCACGATTCTTTGCACGTCACTCATCGGTCATGCTCCTTGGCAGTCTGGCGATTTCGGGTCGGCGCTACGGCGCCCAGAAGACATGCGCCGGCGTCCTGTCCTGGTGCAGCACGGCGCGCA
Organism: Oricola sp.; assembly: GCA_049288075.1. Taxonomy (GTDB): domain Bacteria; phylum Pseudomonadota; class Alphaproteobacteria; order Rhizobiales; family Rhizobiaceae; genus Oricola. The sequence goes on along the minus strand of JBAQHA010000461.1, from coordinate 3,493 downwards.
CCGGCATCGACAGCGCGTCGGCGCCGTCCATCGCCGTCTCGAACACGTCGAGCTTTTCCTCGCCCTCGATATGGAGCGCGAGGAACCGCGCGTCCAGCAGGGCCGGCAGCGTCAGCGTCAGTCGCGGCTCGCCCGCGCCGGCCGCCTGCATCGTCGTGACGCGCTTCTCGCTGTTCATGTCGAGCGCCTGCGCGAGCCTGTCGCCGCCCGGAAAGAACGAGGCCGTGTGTCCGTCCGCGCCCATGCCGAGCACCGCCGCGTCGAGCGGCCAGGGCAGGGCGGAAAACAGCTCTTCGCTCCGCTCCGCATTCTCCGTCGGTGTCGCAAGCATCGTTTCATAGGCGACGAAATGCGCCTCCGCCGCATGACCCCGCAACAGCTTCTCGCGCACCAGGCGCTGGTTGGCGCGCTCGGAATCCGGCGGCGCGATGCGCTCGTCGACGAGGATCAGCGTCACCCTGTCCCAGGCTATGTCGGTCTCGCTCAGCACCTCGAACAGCCGTTTCGGCGTCGAGCCGCCGGAGACGGCGAGCGAGGCTTCGCCGCGTTCGGCGATCGCGCCCGCCAGTTTCGCCGCGATGCCGGCCGCCAGCGCAACCGCGAGCGCCTCGCGGTCGGGATAGTCGTGGCGTCGAATGCCGTCCTGTGCCGCACCCATCGCGTCAGCTCTCGTGCCAGGTGCGCCCGTCGCGCTCGATCAGCGCGATCGAGGCCGAAGGCCCCCAGGTGCCCGCCGTGTATTGCTGCACCGGTTGATCCGTCGTTTCCCAGGCTTTCAGGATCGGGTCGACCCACGCCCACGCGGCCTCGACCTCGTCGCGCCGCATGAACAGCGTCTGGTTGCCGCGGATGACGTCGAGGATCAGTCGCTCATAAGCGTCCGGATTGCGCACGTCGAAGGACTCCGCGAAGCTCATGTCGAGCGGCACGTGCCGCAATCGCATCCCGCCCGGGCCCGGGTCCTTGATCATGATCCACTGCTTCACGCCCTCGTCGGGCTGCAGCCGCATCACCAGCTGGTTGGCGATCAGCCGTCCCGCCGCCGACCCGAAGATCGAGTGCGGCACCGGCTTGAACGAAATGACGATTTCCGAGACGCGCCTGGCCAGCCGCTTGCCCGTGCGCAGGTAGAACGGCACGCCCGCCCAGCGCCAGTTGGCGATTTCCGCCTTGATGGCGACGAAGGTCTCGGTGTTGCTCTCGCCGCCTTCCAGTTCCTCCAGATAGCCCTTCACCGGCCCCCCGTTCGACGCGCCGGACGTGTACTGGCCGCGCACCGTCATCTTCTCGGCATTGGCCACGGTGATCGGCTCCAGCGAGCGCAGGACCTTGAGCTTCTCGTCGCGCACCGCGTCGGCGTCCATGTTGGACGGCGCTTCCATGGCGACGAGGCAGAGCAGCTGCAGCATGTGGTTCTGCACCATGTCGCGCAGCGCGCCGGCCTTGTCATAATAATCCGCGCGGTTTTCCAGCCCGACCGATTCCGCCACGGTGATCTGCACATGGTCGATATGCGCCGAGTTCCACAGCGGTTCGTAGAGAGCGTTGGCGAAGCGCAGCGCCATCAGGTTCTGCACCGTCTCCTTGCCGAGATAGTGGTCGATGCGGAAGATCTGGTTTTCGGCGAAGACCTCGCCCAGCGTGTCGTTCAGCATCCGCGCCGAATCGAGGTCGCGTCCGATCGGCTTTTCGACGACGATCCGCGTCTCCGGCGTGATCAGGTCGTGTTGGCGCAGATGCGTCGCGATATCGCCGAACAGCGACGGCCCGACCGCGAGGTAATAGGCGCGCTTCTTGCGCGGATCGACATCGAGGCGGGCCTTCAGCGCATCCCAGCCGCGATCCGATTTCGCGTCCACCGAGACGTAGTGCAGCTTGCCGAGGAACCTGTTCACCTCGTCGCCGTCGAGCGGTTCCTTGATGTACTGCTTCAGCGCCTCATGCGCGAAATTGCGGTAGTCGTCGTCGCTCATCTCCGAACGCGACGCGCCGATTATGCAGGTGTTCTCGACGATCTGGCCGTCCACCTGGCGGTGATAGAGCGCGGGAAGGAGCTTGCGTTCTGCGAGGTCGCCGGTTCCCCCGAAGACGATGTAGTCGAAGGGGTCGACGGGGATGATCTGTGCGGACATGGGAGTATCCTGTCTCTCGAAACGAGTCGTCACGTCTATAATCTAATCGATTTAAAAGTTCCAGATCGATTCCGGAATTTTTCTGGCGAACGGTACTGCCTGTGTTAGACCTTCGCATGACGGCGCTATGCGCACACGCCTGTTTGCAGGGGAAAAGTCATGCTCAGGACGCCCGACACGACATTGCTGAAAACCGTCGCCGAGGGCCGCGAGGCGATGAACGTCATCGACGGCCGGCCGGCCGATTCCCTTTCCGGCGAGCGCATCGAGGTCGTCTGCCCGTCCGACGGCAGGGTTTTCGCCTCGATCCCGCGCTCCGGCGTCGCCGATGTCGATCTCGCGGTGCGCGCCGCGCGCGACGCCTTCGATACCGGCCCCTGGGCGCGCATGACCGCGACCGGGCGCGGCCGCATCCTGACCCGCCTCGGCGAGCTGATCGGCGAGAATTGCGACGAGCTGGCGGCGCTCGAATCGCGCGACACCGGCAAGCCCGCCCGCCAGGGCGTCGCCGACGTGACCGCCACCATGCGCTATTACGAATATTACGGCGGCGCGGCCGACAAGGTGCATGGAACCCAGATACCTTTCCTCGAAGGCTACACCGTCTTCACCTCGCGCGAGCCGCACGGCGTCGTTGCCGGCATCATCCCCTGGAACTACCCGCTGCAGATCCTCGCCCGCGTCGCCGGCGCGGCGCTCGCGATGGGCAACACCCTCGTCGTCAAGCCCGCCGAGGACGCCTCGCTGACGGCGATCCGCGTCGCCGAACTGGCGCTGGAGGCCGGATGTCCGCCCTGCGTCTTCAATGTCGTCACCGGCTACGGCCATGAGGCCGGCGCGGCGCTTTCTTCCCATCCCGGTGTCGATTACGTCACCTTCACCGGCTCCCCCGCCACCGGCGCGGCGATCCAGGCGGCGGCGGCAAGAAACAACCGCGGCGTCACCATGGAACTCGGCGGAAAGTCGCCGCAGGTGATCTTCGCCGACGCCGATCTCGACAAGGCGCTGCCCGTCGTCGTCAACGCCATCATCCAGAACGGCGGCCAGACCTGTTCGGCCGGCAGCCGCGTACTGGTCGAGCGGCCGATCTTCGATGCCTTCATGGCCGGGCTCGCCGGACGCTTTTCCGCCCTCGTCGCCGAGCCGCATTATGCGGACGGCGATCTCGGACCGCTGATCAACGCGAAGCAGGCCGCCCGCGTCGCGGGCATGATCGCCGACGCGGAGGTCGCCGGCATCCCGGTCCTCGCCCGGGGAAGCGTCGCCGACGACGCGCCGCAAGGCGGCTGCTACCAGGCTCCCGTCCTCTTCGGCCCGGTCGATCCGACGGCGGTCCTGGCGCGCGAAGAGGTCTTCGGCCC
>JBAQHA010000460.1:0-6350 GCA_049288075.1 Oricola sp. | reverse complement strand
TGCGCTTCCGGACCCGTGGTCGGAAGGGTTCCAGCCGGCCTATCCGTGGCGCGGGCGGATCACGTGCGATCCCGGGATCGGTCGGCCGGCTACCGCCGACCAGACGGCCGCAGCCGCCGCACAGGTCGCGGATTTCATTGACGGTCCGGAGGGTTACCGCCGGATGGTGAATCACTATGCGAGCCTCGCCGTGACGGCTGGGGGTGTCGACGCCCTCGTCATTGGCACGGAAATGCGCGGGCTGACGCAGGTGCGTGACGACGCGGGCGCATTTCCCTTCGTCGTGGCGTTGAAGGCGGTGGCGGCCGCGGCGCGCGCGACCGTCGGGCCGGATTGCGCGCTTACCTATGCCGCCGACTGGTCGGAATATTTCGGCTATCACCCGGCCGGCGGCGACGTGCTCTTCCATCTCGATCCGCTCTGGGCCGACGCCAATATCGACGCCATCGGCATCGACAACTACATGCCGCTGTCGGACTGGCGCGATGCGGACGAGGCCGATCCGGGCGCAAATCCGGACGGCGCGTTGCAGGCGTCCGACCGCGCCGCGTTTCGCGCGTCGATTGCCGGCGGCGAGGGCTTCCACTGGTACTACGCTTCCGATGCCGACCGGCTGAACCGCATCCGCACGCCGATTACCGACGGGCCGGCGGGCAAGCCCTGGGTGTACCGCTACAAGGATCTCGCGAACTGGTGGTCGAACCAGCATTTCGACCGCGCCGGCGGCGCGGAACTGGAGACGCCGACCGCATGGGTGCCCGGATCGAAGCCGGTCTGGTTCATGGAACTGGGCTGCCCGGCCATCGACAAGGGCGCGACGCAGCCCAACGTCTTCACCGACGCGAAATCCGCCGAAAGCGCCGTGCCGTGGCTTTCCAATGGCGGCCATGACGAGGGCGAGCAGCGGACGTTTCTGGAAGCCCATTTCGACCATTGGGCGAGCGGGCCGGCCGCCAATCCGCTGTCGCCCGCTACCGGCGAACCGATGGTCGACGTGTCGCGCATCCATCTCTGGGCCTGGGACGCGAGGCCGTTTCCGGCCTTCCCGATGGCGACGGAGCAATGGGGCGATGGAGGAAACTGGCTGCGCGGCCACTGGCTGAACGGCAGGCTCGGCTCCGCGCCGCTGCGCGAGACGGCCCGGCACGTGCTCGCCGAACACGGGATTGCCGACATCGGCGCGGTGAATGTTGCCGACGCGGTGCAGGGCGTCATCGTTTCCGGTCCGGCCTCGGCGCGCGACATCCTCGAGCCGCTGGCCGGCGTGTTCGGCTGGGCGGCGACGGACACGGGCGATGGCTTCGCGCTTGCCCCGGAAGGTGCGGTTGCGACGCGCATCGTCGACGATGGCGACGTGGCGGACATCGACGGCGAGGCGCTGCTCGACACGACCGAGGCGCAGAAGAGCGAAATGCCGGCCGAGATCGTGGTGTCGTTTCGCGACGCGCTCGCGGACTATCGCGCCGCGTCCGCCTATTCGCGGCGGCTGGAGACCGGCGCGCCGCGCCAGCAGGCGGCGGACCTGCCATTGATCATGGACGCAAACGTCGCCGCCGCGCTCGCCGACCGCATGTTGGCGCGCACCTGGGCGAGGGCGCGGACGCTGCGCTTCGCGCTGTCCTGGCGATACGCCGACCTCGCGCCGGGCGATGTCGTCGCCTTTTCATCGAAACCTTCCGAACGCTGGCTGGTGACGCGCACCGATCTCGCCGATGTGCTGCGCGTCGAGGCGACGCCGGTGTTCCGCAAGCCGGCCAATGCGCGCGTGCCTTACCTGCCGTCGCAACGGCCGCAGGCGCTGGGCGACACGGCCGGCGTGCCGGATTTCCTGTTGCTGGACTTGCCGCTGTCGGCGGGGCGGGCTCCGGAGGAACGCTTCATGCTGGCCGCGTGGTCGTCGCCGCCACGCGTGCAGGCAGTTTACGCGTCGCCCGAAGCGTCCGGCTTCGAATACCGCACCAGTGCGCTGTCGAACGCCGTGATCGGCACGCTGTCCGCGCCGCTGGCGGGTGCGTTTTCGGGGCGTTTGGACCGGGCGAATATTATCGAACTGACGGTTCCGGCGGGCGCGTTCGAGAGCGTCAGCGAGACGGCGCTGCTGTCCGGCCGCAACCTGATTGCGGTTCAGACGGCGACTGGCGGCTGGGAGGTCATCCAGTTCATGACCGCCGAAGAGGTTTCCGCCAACCAATGGCGGCTGACCGGCCTGCTGCGCTGGCAGGGCGGCACCGAAGATGCGATGGCGGCCGGCGCGATTGCCGGCGCGCGCGTCGTGCTGCTGAACGAGGCGGTTGTCCCGGCGGGGCTGAAAGCGGGCGAGGTCGGCCACGCCGTGCAACTGCGCATTGGCGTCGCCGGGCGGCCCTTCACCGACCGCTATTTCGAGACCGTCGAGGCGACGGGCGGGTTGCGCGCGCTGACGCCGCTTGCGCCGGTGCATCTGAAGGCCGCGCGGACGCAGGACGGCGGCATCGCGCTCTCATGGATCCGCCGCACCCGCGTCGACGGAGACAACTGGCTCGGCCCGGACGTCCCGCTCGGCGAGGAGGAGGAACGTTATGCCGTGCGGATCTTGGACGGCGAAAGCGTCGTCCATTCAGCCGTAGCCCCGGAACAGGGGCTTGTCCTCGAGGCCGCGACCGTGACCGCGCTCGGCCTCGACGCGCCGGGCGTCGTCGATTTCTCGGTCGCCCAGACCAGCCGCGCGGCGGGCGAGGGCGTCCCCGCCCGCAAAGCGATTTCACTTCCCTGAAGCAGAAGAAAGGAACTGCCATGAACGAAGAAAAACCCTGGTACCTGTCGAGGACCATCTGGGGCGCGCTGGTCTCGATCGCCGCGACGCTCGCCTCGATGCTCGGCCTGCCGGTCGATGCCGGCGGCCAGGCGGCGCTGACCGACGCGCTGCTGCAGACGGTTTCCGCCATCGCGGGAATCGTCGCCATCCTCGGACGGGTGAGCGCGACAAGCCGGATCGCTTGAATCTCCGCGCCTTCTTGGGGCATGAACGGGGCGACGGGCTCCATTCATGTCCCGTTCAGGCTGGCGCGTGTAGGTTCGGCGCCAAGTTGGAGAACAGAACAATGTTTCGCATGACCATGGCAGCGCTGATAGCACTTCCCGTGCTGGGCACGGCGCCGTCGTTTGCCGCAGACAATTGCTACGCCGTCGGCCAGCAGGTCGCCGCCGAACGCGGTGCGCAGCTGGCTTCGGCGGAAGCCGTCGCCGGGGGCAAATGCAAGATCGTGCTGGTGATTCCCGGCGCGAACGGCCAGCGCCCGAAGCGCGAAGAAATCATCGTCAACGGCTGAGGCCATCACCCTCGACCTTCCCGCAGGTTGGCGTTTCGCCCGACCTGCGGTAGCGTCTGCGCGGTTCCGTCGGGAGGTCCGATTCCATGCGAATTCTCGTTGTCGAAGATGACGCGTCGCTCAATGCGCAGCTGAAGAACGCGCTCGAGGACGCCGGCTATGTCGTCGATGCGGCGATGGACGGCGAGGAAGGCCACTTCCTCGGCGACACCGAACCCTATGATTGCGTGATCCTCGATATCGGTCTGCCGGTCATGGACGGCATCTCGGTGTTGCAGCGCTGGCGCGAGGATGGCCGGGTGATGCCGGTGCTGATCCTGACCGCGCGCGACCGCTGGAGCGACAAGGTCTCCGGAATCGACGCCGGCGCCGACGATTACGTCACCAAGCCGTTCCATGTCGAGGAGGTGCTGGCGCGCGTGCGCGCCCTGATCCGCCGCGCGGCGGGACATGCCTCCTCGGAGATCCGCTGCGGCCCGCTCGTCATCGACACCAAGTCGTCCAAGGCCGTGGTCGACGGCGCGACCCTGAAGCTGACATCGCACGAATTCCGCCTCCTCTCCTATCTGGCCCACCATATCGGCGAGGTCGTCTCGCGCACCGAACTGGTCGAGCATCTCTACGACCAGGATTTCGACCGCGATTCCAATACGGTCGAGGTCTTCATCGGCCGGCTGCGCAAGAAGATGGGCCACGACCTGATCGAGACCGTGCGCGGCCTCGGCTATCGCATGACCGCGCCGGACGGGCAGGGCGGCTGACCTCTTGAAGTTGCGCCTCGATTCCCTTGGCGTCCGCGTCATCCTCTTTTCGAGCCTTTGGGCCGTGGCGGCGATCGCGCTGCTCGGCTGGCTGCTGATCGGGCTTTATCGCAACGACTCCGAGCGCGGTTTCGCCAATCTGCAGGAAGCTCAGTTGTTCAACCTCGTCGGCGCGGTGTCGCTGGACGATGCCGGGCAATTGCAGGGCAGCCCCAATCTCGGCAACACGCGGTTTCTCCAGCCGCTGACCGGCTGGTACTGGCGCGTCCGCCCGATCGAGGGCATCGCCGACGGCCCGATCTCGTCGCTGTCGCTCGGCGACAACGACATCGCCGCTCCGCCGCTTTCCGAACTTCCCTTCGACCGCCAGTTCAGCCGCCAGTTCGTCGTCGACGGGCCCGGCGGCGAGAAGATCCGCGTGCTGGAATCGGAAATCGATCTCGGCGACGGGCGCATCGCGCGCTTCCAGATCGCCGGCAACCAGACCGAGTTCGAATATTCGGTTCGCGACTTCGCCCGCCAGGTCGGGCTGATGCTGGCTGCCTTCGGCGTCGGCGTCGTGCTCATCAATGCCGCGATCCTGTTTCTCGGCCTTCGCCCGCTCGACCACGCGCGCCAGGCGCTTTCCGCGATCCGCGCCGGCGAGGCGACCAGCCTCGAAGGCGACTTCCCGCGCGAGATCAGGCCGTTGGTCGAGGAAATGAACGCGCTGATCGACAACAACAAGCGCATCGTCGAGCGCTCGCGCACCCAGGTCGGCAATCTCGCCCATTCGCTGAAGACGCCCTTGTCGGTGCTGACCAACGAGGCCGCATCGAAAGGCGGGCCGTCCGCTAAGGTGGTCGACGAGCAGGCGCGGGCCATGGACTACCAGATCCAGCATTATCTCAAGCGCGCCCGCATCGCCGCCCAGCGCGAAAGCATCATTTTTCGCACCGAGGCCGGGCCGGTCGCCGAGAAGCTCGTCTCGGTCATGCGCAAGCTCAATCCGGACAAGCGGATCGATTTCCACATGAAAGCGGACGCCTCGATTTTCATGGGCGAGAAGGAGGACCTGGAGGAAATCCTCGGCAACCTGCTCGAAAACGCCGGCAAATGGGCGAAACGCGCGATTTCGCTGACGATCGCCGACGCTTCGCGCGACGACGGCAAGCGCTGGATGAAGCTGACGGTGGACGACGACGGGCCTGGTATCGCGCCCGGCAAACGCGAAACGGCGCTGAAGCGGGGCAAGCGCCTTGACGAGACAGTCCCCGGAACGGGGCTGGGGCTGGCGATCGTCGCCGAGACGGCGTCGGCCTATGGCGGCGGCATCGAACTGGGCGAAAGCGCGGCCGGCGGCCTGCGCGTCGAGATTATCTTGCCGGCGACGGGGCATTGAAAATGCAATGACTGTGAATAGCTGTTACTGTGAACAAATTGCCGACACAGTTTTATTCAACCTGAACCGGCGGAAACGGGTGGAACAGGACGTGGCCAGGACCAAAATGCGCATCGTTACACTGGCGGCTATGGTCGCGCTTGGCGGCGTGATCTCCGGCTGCTCGACCACGGGCGAGAAATCCGCGGTCCCGAGCCTTGCCTTCGGCGCGTTCCGCGGCTTCGGCGAACCGTCCGGCAAGCTCGAGGGCGCCTCGCTCGTCAGCGCTCTAAACGGCGGCGTCATCGATCCGGGCGTCGCATCCGGCATGGATTCGGGCATCCGCAACAAGGCGCTTCAGGCCGAATACGAGGCGCTTGAGTATACGCCGGCCGGCCAGAAGGTGACCTGGGGCAAGCCCGGCGACCGTTTCTCGGGCGAGGTTTCGCCATCGCAGCCCTATCGCGTGGGCTCGCAGGATTGCCGGCAATACTCCCACGTCGTCTATTCCGGCGGTACGGCGGCGACCGGGCGCGGCACTGCCTGCCGCAATGCGGATGGAAGCTGGACGCCGCTCACCTGACCAAGATCAAGGCGGCTGTGTGCATGGGCGTGAAAATGTCGCGTCCGGCCGAATTGAATTGGCAATTCCGGGCTGCACATTTAATGGACCACAATGTTCTACATCACGGCCGCATTGCTGACGCTCCTGCTGCTCGCCTTCGTCTTCTGGCCCGCCTTGCGCCGGGCCGAACCGGCGGCGACCGCGCTCGAGCATGATTTCGACCTTGCCATCTACAAGGACCAACTGCGCGAACTCGACGCCGATATCGAACGCGGCGCGATAGAACCCGCGGAAGCCGACTATGCCCGCGCCGAGATCGCCCGCCGCCTGCTCGCCGCCGAGGCGGCAGCGCGGAA
>JBAQHA010000459.1:0-4722 GCA_049288075.1 Oricola sp. | reverse complement strand
TTCCTGCCAGGCAACCTTGTGCTGAGGATGATCGGGGTTTCTGTCGAGGAAGACAGCGGCATCCTTCGGTCTTTCATCAATTCCAGCTTCTGGGGCTGCGTCGCGCTGATGATCGCGCTGCATTATCTGGATTAAGCCGCATGAGCGACAGCGACCTGATGGCCCGGCCGCCCCGGGTGCCCGAACCGCATTACGCCACGGTCACTCCGGAGCAGGTCTCGCGGCTCGTGGACGAGTTCTATGGCGAAATCCGCAAGGATCCCCGCCTTGGGCCCATATTCGACGGCGTGATCGGCGACAGGTGGCCAACGCATCTGGCGCGCATGAAGGGGTTCTGGCGATCGGTGCTTTTGAAGACCGGTGAATATTCCGGTCGTCCCGTGCCGGCCCACATGGGTATTCCCGATTTGCGCGAAGATGACTTCCGCATCTGGCTCGAAAGATTTCAGGTTACCGCCAAATCCGTTTTCGAGCCGGAAGCCGCACCGCATGTGGTGGCGGCGGCGCGGCGCATTGCGACCAGCCTGTGGATGGCGCGTTTCGGCACTCCGTTCACACGAGCTCCCGACTGGCTCGGCTGACGGCGTCGCAAATCCCGTCACACGAACACGTCCACCCTCTCGAACGTCCGCACATCCACCAGCCCGACATCGGAAATGCGAAGCTCCGGGATCACCACCAGCGCCAGCAGCGAGTGCTGCATGTAGGCGTTGTTGAGCGTGCAGCCCATCTCGCGCATCGCGGCGCCGAGGATGTCGGCCTGCGCCGCGACGACCTCGGCGCGCTGGTCCGACATCAGCCCGGCGATCGGCATCTCGATCAGCGCCAGTTCCTCGCCCTTCGAGATCATCACCACGCCGCCGCCGACCTCGCCGAGCCGGTTGGCGGCGATCGCCATGTCCTCGTGATTGGTGCCGACCACGATCATGTGGTGCGAGTCATGCGCCACGGTCGAGGCCATGGCGCAGTCCCTGGTATAGCCGAAGCCGGAGACGAAGGCGTTGGCCACCAGCCCGGTCGCCCGGTGCCGCTCGACCAGGGCGATCTGGCAGACGTCGTTCGGCCGGTCCATCTGCACGATGCCGCCCTCGACGTGAAGCCGGGCTTCCAGCGCCCGCGTCGGCGCCTGGTTCTCGATCACGCCGATGACGCGCACGTCGACCTCGGTCTTGCCCTTTGGGGCCGCGATGACGAAGTCGTCGGGCAGAAGCTCCTTGCCGAGCCTCACGGTGTTCTTCGCTTCGGCCGGATAGTCGAAATGGGGGATGTCCACCGTCAGCTTGCCGCCCTTGGCGAGCTGCGCGCCGCGCCCGTAGACCTCGTCGATGACGAGTTCCGCGAGATTGGAGACGATCAGGAAGTCGGCGCGGCGGCCCGGCGCGATCGAGCCCAGCTCGCGCTCCATCTTGAAGTGCTGCGCGGTGTTGAGCGTCGCCATCTGGATCGCCGTCACCGGGGCCAAGCCCTGGCTGATGGCGTGGCGCACGACGCGGTCCATGTGGCCTTCCTTGACCAGCGTGCCGGAATGGCAGTCGTCGGTGCACAGGATGAAATTGCGCGGATCGAGCCCCTGTTCGGTCACCGCCTTGACCTGCTCGGCGACGTCGTACCAGGCCGAGCCCAGCCGCAGCATCGCCTTCATGCCCTGGCGCACGCGGGCGATCGCGTCCTCGGCGCGCGTGCCCTCGTGGTCGTCCTCCGGCCCGCCGGCGACATAGCCGTGGAAGGCGCGGCCGAGATCGGGCGAGGCGTAGTGGCCGCCGACGGTCTTGCCCGCCTTCACCGTCGCCTCGATCGCGCCGACCATGGTCTGGTCATTGGCGATGACGCCCGGAAAATTCATCACCTCGCCGAGCCCGACGATGTTCGGCCAGGCCATCGCCTCGGCGATCTCCTGCGGTCCGAGCGACGCGCCGGCATGCTCCAGCCCCGGCGCCGACGGCACGCAGGACGGCATCTGCACGAACACGTTAGTCGGCATCGCCATCGCCTCGTCATGCATCATGCGAACGCCGGCAAGGCCGAGCACATTGGCGATCTCGTGCGGATCGACGAACATCGAGGTGGTGCCGTGCGGCACGACCGCGCGCACGAATTCGGTCACCGTCAGCATGCCGCTTTCCACATGCATATGCGCGTCGCACAGGCCCGGCACGAGGTAGCGGCCGCGCGCGTCGACCACCTTGGTGCCCTCGCCGATGCAATGGGTGGCGTCGGGCCCGCAATAGGCGAAGCGGCCGTCGACGATGGCGAGATCGGTCGCCGCGATCACCTCGCCCGAATGGACGTTGACCCACTTGCCGTTGCGCACGACGAGATCGGCCGGCTTGCGGCCCATCGCGACATTGACGAGGTCGCGGGCGCATTCGGTCCAGGGTTTCGGCGGCGAGAAGGTGGGCTTGGTGGCGGGCATGGTCATCTCCGGTTGTCGATTCAACCTTGCCCGCGAACGGGGCGGAATGCCAGAGCGATGAAGCTTCCCGGCGCCGCGCGGCGCTCCCTCACGAAATCCGCACCGACAGCCGCTTGACGAACGAGCGGCGGTGCTTGCGGAGATCGAACAGGCCGCCCCCTTTCCTTTCGGGGAACACCCAGTGGCCGAGCAGCCGGTCCCGCGCCGCCGCGATGTCGGAAGGACGGTCGGTCAACGGCGGATGGCCGACCAGGCGGGGAATTGCCGCGCGCGTCGCGAGCCGGGTGATGTCGCAGGGCCAGTCGGCCGGGCGGGTGATCGGCAGCGAGTTCGCCACCATGTAGGCGCAGCCGCGCGCCGAGATGCTGTAGCCGGTCGTCAATACCGGTTGCAGCGAGACCCTGCCCGAAGCGATGCCGGCCGACAGCGGCCGCCGGGAAAACCGCCAGACATGGGCATCCTCGTGATCGAGCAGGACGATATCCGCGCCCCGGTAGCCGCCGGAAAGGACGAAGTCCCCGAAACCGGGCAGCGGGTCCGCGTCGTCCTCGAGGATGATCGCTCCGGCGAACCCCTCCTCGCACACCCGCCGGTAGACGAAATGGTGCGACAGCGCGCAGGCATATTCCGCGTCCGCCATCTCGCGGCCGAGCCGCCGCGGCGTCTCCGCGCGATCGATGAAACGTTCATATTGGCCCGGCAGGCCGTTTCGGCCGTCGACGGCCTCGACGATCTCGTATCGAAGGCCGAGCGACGACAGCCGGTCGAGAAGCCGCGCCCGGCGCGCCTGCGCGTCGGCAAGGGAAATGACGAAGATCGGCCAGTGGCGAGCGTCGGCCGCAGCCGGGCTCCCTTCGGCGAATGCCGGTTCGCCCGGCGGGGCAAGCCGGTTCCGTTTCCGTGAATCGCGCATGACGCTCGGATTTCTCATGCACGGAGAAATTCAGGAAACCGCGCCGCGCGCAATCCCGGTCTTCGCGACATCTTGTTTGCGGAAGGAGAATAAGGCACTGGATCGTCATGAGGATCGGCTTCCAGAACCAATATTCCGGATACGAAAGCAGCCTCGTCGTCGACGTGCTGCGCAGCATCGTCGGCAACGGGCTGGAGATCGTGAGCCCGGACAGGGCCGACCTCATCATCGTCGGGCCGTTCCGCCCGCAAAAGCGGAGCGCTGCGCGCAAGGCGAAGGACGCGATACGCCGCCATTTCCCCGCCCGGACCAGCGGCGCATTGCGCCTGTTCCACACCGGCGAGAATGTCCGCCACGACGACGTTCCGGCCGATTACGTCCTGAGTTACGACCTCGGCGTGGAATCCGACCGGCATTTCCGGCTGCCGCTCTGGATGGAATCCATCGACTGGTCGCACGAAGGCATCGCCAACAGGCCCAATCGGCGCGTCGCCCGCCTGTTGCCGATCGCGCAACTGCTCGGGCCCCGGGGGCGCGGGATCCTCGAGCGTCCGCGCCGGGCGGCGCTGTTCACGACGCATATGCGGGAACCGAGACGATCGCTTTTCGACGCCCTTTCCAGGGTGATGCCGACGCAGGGTTTCGGACCCGGTTTCGATCCCTCGATCGCGCACCATAACGATAGCGGGTTCGCCAAGGACGTCGTCCTGAAGGATTTCGCCGTGAACCTGTGCCCGGAAAACACGCTCTATCCCGGCTACTACACGGAAAAGATCATCGAAGCCTACGGCGCCGGATGCCTGCCGGTCACCTGGACCGATCCGAACGTCCGGGTCGATTTCAATCCCGCGGCGCTCGTGAACGCGCTCGATTTCGCGGCGACGGGATACGTGGCCGGACTGTCCGAAGCGCTGACGCCGCGGGCGATGGCGCGTCACGCGGAACAGCCGCTTCTGCTCCAGGCTCCCGTCATCGAGCCGTTGATCGAGTTCCTTCGCGGGGTGGTTGCCGACGCGCGATAGCGCGATCGGGCCGGTCGCGGGACTTCAATCCGGGTAGGATGGCGGGCCCGCGAATTCGACCGGGGCGATCAACCCGCCGCGCGCGAGCAGCGCCTTGTCCGAGAAAAGACGGCGACGAAGCTTTCGCACGAAGCGGCGAAGCTCCTTGGCGAGACGGAATCGGAGCGGGCCGCGATCCGGCCTGCGGTTGATGCGGGTGTCGCTCGACCGTTCGCTGCCGAGTATCGCCGGGTCCGCCAGTCCGAGCGTCGCCCGCTCTTCCGAGTCCAGAAACATCGCCTGGATCGCGACTGCGGGGATTGCCTGCAACATCCGATAGTCGCGCCGCGGCCGGAATACGAAATCGTCCGTGTGGTCGCAGTACGGATCGGACC
>JBAQHA010000458.1:0-2662 GCA_049288075.1 Oricola sp. | reverse complement strand
GACCGAGACGTCTCCATGGTATTCCAGTCCTACGCGCTGTTCCCGCACATGACGGTGGCGGAGAACGTCGCGTACGGCCTCACCATGAGCGGCTTCGCCAAGAAGGAGGTCCGCGAGCGGGCCGAGGAGGGGCTGCGTTTGGTCGGCCTCTCGGGCTACGGCAAGCGCCTGCCGAGCGAGCTTTCCGGCGGCCAGCAGCAACGCGTGGCGGTCGCCCGCGCCCTGGTCTTGGAGCCGGCCGTGCTGCTGTTCGACGAGCCGCTGTCCAACCTCGACGCCAAGCTGCGCCGCCGCGTGCGCGAGGACATCCGCGAGCTGCAGCAGAAGCTGGGCCTTACCGCGGTCTATGTGACCCACGACCAGGAGGAGGCGCTGGCGGTGTCGGATCGCATCATCGTAATGCGCAACGCCGAGATCGCCCAGCAAGGCAGCCCCCGCGACCTCTATGAGTCGCCGGCCGACAACTTCGTCGCGGATTTCATCGGCGATGCAAACCTCGTGGAAGCCGAGATAGAGGCACTGGAGGGCGGCGAGGCCCTGGTGCGCATGGGCGATGTCGAGCGCCGCCTGCCGGCACGCGGCCTCGGTCCCGGAGCGGTTAAGGTCGCGATCCGGCCGGAAGCGATCCGCATCGCCCAGAACGGCAGCGACGGCATTCTGAAGGCCGACGTCGTGAAAGCGACCTATCTGGGCAGTCACATGGAGTATACCCTGGCGACCCCGCTGGGCGATCTCTTCGCCATCGATCGCGACATTGACCGGCCCGCGAGAGCCGGTGACCAGGTGGTGCTCGATTTCGCGCGCCGCGGCGTCACCTTGGTTCGCAACTAGTGCGAAAATCGTGCCGTGACGCAAAGGACCGGCCTTGACGATGCAGCGGATCGTTCGGCCCCCCCCGGTGATGGGAGAGCAGGTCCGAGACTCCCCTATTCGCAGGGTGGCGCTGCGGCGGGGTGGAAGCTTGATTGATTGGCGACATCCTTCGGACTGAACGTGCCCCATCCCTCGATAACCTGGCCTTTGGCCAATTGGATGCGGCGTGCCGTGCCGCTTCCTTTCAGGACGGCTCCGCGCTCGTCCGGCACCGGGTGGGCGTGCGGATGTCCGGCTCCGAGGGAGCAGTCGTAAGCGGTGATCGTGCCAAGGATCTGGCTCCCGCTGCCGAGCAGCATGCGTCCGTAGAGGTTCAGGACTCCCACGTAGCGGCCGTTGGAACCGACCTCGATGTGCGCATCGGCGGTGTTCGACTTCAAGCAAACGATACCGTCTCCGAACTGGTTTTCATCGCCGATGATGACCCCATTGGTCGATGCCTCGATCACGGTGTTGCCGTAGAGAATGTTCCCGGAGCCGATTTTCAGAACGGCGCCTTGGTGGCATACAAGGCGTGTATTCGGATGGAAGATGTTCCGCATGCCTATGACGGCATCACGGCTGATGAGCGTAGAGAACGGATCGAAGACGATGTTGCCATTTGTAGCCAGGTCGGCGGTTTCCTCCAGGCTGAGAAAGCCGGTATCCTCACGGGCGCGGTTAATTGTTTCGATAATGTTGGAGCCGCTTCGCATCGAATTCCTCCGTTCTCCGTTCCGTTTCCCTAATTGCGGTGGCGATGCCACGGTGCCGGCATCCGCTGCCAGCCGTTCTACAGCGTTCGAAAACCGATCGCCATCTTCCGCCTGATCGGCTCCCCGAGGCATCCTGCGGTATTTCTATGACAAGATGCATTGTGCCTGCCGGGGCGGGCAGAACGGAAGAAGGAGGCTGTGCGCTTGAGCGCCGATATTGAGACCAAGTCAAGCCGGGTCGTCTACGAGAATCAATGGATGCGTGTTCGAGAGGACGAGATCAGCCGGCGGGATGGAAGCAGGGGGATCTATGGCGTCGTTGAGAAGCCCGACTTCGCCGTGATCGTGCCCGTGGAAGATGACTGCCGGCTGCACCTGGTCGAACAGTTTCGCTACCCTGTCGGCGGGCGCTATTGGGAGTTGCCGCAAGGGGCCTGGGAGGAGGACCCGCAGGCGGACCCGCTGACGGTGGCACGCGGTGAGCTGCTGGAGGAAACCGGGCTGGTATCCGAGGAAGTCCTTCATGCCGGGTATCTGTTTCAGGGCTATGGCTATTCGACCCAGGGCTACCACATCTTCGTGGCCAGAGGCCTCAACCGGGCGCAGGCGGAACTGTCCCGCGAGGAGCAAGATCTGTTAACTGCGCCATTCTCCCTGGCGGAAATTGAGGAAATGATCACTTCCGGTCGCATCAAGGATGCGACGACAGTCGCGGTGCTGGGCCTGCTGCGGCTCAAGGGAGTGCTCTAAAGGTCGCTTCCGCTGGGGGAAACGCTGCTGTGATCTGCCTCCCGGAAATGGCCTCGAAGTGAGTTAGAGTTTTCCGTGCCTTTGTTCCAGGCGGACTTCAGGGAGCATGTTGCTCTGGAGTTCTGAGGATCTGACATGTTTGTCTCCTTCGATTGAAGGAGCACAAGAGTGCCAGCGATGTCAGCGCAAAGATCGGCAAGGTCCGCTCGCGAGGTATTCCAGATATTTGGACTTTCGGTTCTGACCGGGCGATGTCTCAAGCTGACCCAAGGCGGAAACTCAATTGCGTGTGGCCCGATGGAAGTGTGGACGTCTACTGCCTCTGTATCACGCGGTTCTCCGAC
>JBAQHA010000457.1:0-2260 GCA_049288075.1 Oricola sp. | reverse complement strand
GCTTCGGGCGTTCGGTCCCTATCTGAAACGAACCACGGACGACCTGGTTGCGATGGCGGCGCGGCACGATCTGGTATGGGCGTCGGCGCGTTGCGCGATGGAGTCCTCGATTGCCGGGGCAGGCGTGATCGTGTGCGATCCGCGCGGCTTGGCCGGGTTCCTGACACGGCGAACCTGGCAGGAATGGCAGGACCACAATCTCGGCCTCGGCTGCCTCGATGAGAAGCCGACATTTGGCGCTTTGTCGAGGGTCCTGTCCGACTATGATCCGGACGAGGCCTTTGATACCGCCCGGCAATTACGCCGGGAGCGCGATCTCGAGTCCGGCCTCGACGCGATCGAGGCCTTGTACCGGTCCGTGATAGAGAATCCCGCAGCTCAGCGCCGGGATGAGGCGCCGGTGCAATGATCGCTACATTATCCATGTATGACTGGCCAGAACACCGCGCGCAGACCGACGCGCGCTGGGCGAGGCTGCGCGACACGCTGCGCGCCGAGGGCTTTGACGCGCCGGACAGATTGACCCGCGCCGACAATCCGCTCGAAACATGGCTCGCACCGGACCTGCTGCTTGGCGAGACGTGCAGCCATCCGTTGGCGACAGTTCTCGCCGGCCGTGTGCGCTATGTGGCGACGCCGGTGCATCGCGCGCCGGGCTGCGGTTTTGGCACGTATCGCAGCGCGATTATCCGCAACGGACCGGAATCCGACATGCCCGCGCCGCGCCGGACTCTCGCCGCCCGTTTCGAGGCGGATGCAGTCGCCGGACGCCTTGCCGCCAACAGCGCCGATTCGATGTCGGGCATTGTGGCGCTGACTCGCGATCTGCACGCCAGAGACATGCCACTGCCGGCGGAAGACGCGGTCCTGTGGACCGGTTCGCACCGCGCCTCCATCCGTGCTGTTGCCAATGGTGAGGCTGACTACGCGACCATCGATTGCGTCACCTGGGCGATTGCCAAAGAACACGAATCTGCGGCGAAGGCCGTCCATGTCGCCGGCTGGACGGCCAGCCGCCCGGGATTGCCGCTGATTACGTCGCTTGGCTGCGATGACGAAGCGCTGATGCGCATCCGCCGCGCGGTCCTCGCCGCGATCCCGGCCGTGGTGCTGGCGCGGCCCTTCGAGGTCAGTCCTCGTCCGGATCGACGACCCGCAGCCTGAGCTGCCCGGTCTTGCTGTCCGCGGAATTGCCGGGGGATGCGTCGGCGACAGGCTTCGTCGCGGCCGGCCGGTCACCCTCGAATTCCAGCGCCTCGATCTTCTGGCCGCGCCGTGTGACTTTGGACGACGAGACAAGGATGTCGTCGATGTCCTTGGCGGCCTGGCCGAAATGCACCTGCAACTTGCGCACCCGATCGTCCAGCCGTACCACGTCTTCCATCAGCCGCAGCACCTCGCCCTGGATCAGATGCGCCTGTTCGCGCATGCGGGTGTCCTTCAGAAGCGCCTGAACGACCTGGATCGACAGCATCAGCAACGACGGAGAGACGATGACGACGCGCGACCGGTGCGCCCGCAGGATCACCGCTTCGTGGTGTTCGTGGATGTCGGCGAAGATCGATTCCGAGGGCACGAACATGAAAGCGGTGTCCTGCGTCTCGCCTGCGATCAGGTATTTCTCCGAGATCGCCTTGATGTGGATCTCCATGTCGCGCCGGAACTGCTTCACCGCTTCCGCCGCCTGCGTCGGCTCAGTCGCGGCGCGAATCGCGTTCCAGGCCTCCAGCGGGAATTTGGCGTCGATGACGAGGCCCGGTGCGTCGTTCGGCATGTGAATGATGCAGTCGGGCCGGTTGCCGTTCGAGAGCGTCGCCTGGAACGTATAGGCGTCCATTGGCAGCCCGTCGGCGACGATCGTCTCCATGCGCGCCTGGCCGTAGGCCCCTCGCGTCTGCTTGTTCGAAAGGATCGACTGCAACTCGACGACCTGTCCCGCGAGTTGCTGGATGTTCGATTGCGCCGTGTCGATCACCGCGAGTCGCTCCTGCAGCTTGGCGAGGTTCTCGTGCGTCGATTTCTGCTGTTCGGTCATCGACAGGCCGATCCGGTTCGTCATCGAATCGAAGCGCTGGTGGATTGCCTGGTTCAGTTCCGCCTGACGCGAGCCGAAGATTTCGCTCATCGAGGCCATCCGGCCGTGCATCTCGGACTGCGCCTTCAGGATATCGGCCATGCGGGCCTCGGCTTCCGCCGCACGGCGCCGGTTTTCCTCCATCTCGGCGGCGCGGCGCATCCCCGCCCGCCAACTGGCGAAAGC
>JBAQHA010000456.1:0-2078 GCA_049288075.1 Oricola sp. | reverse complement strand
CCTGCCGCTGCCCGGCTACGAAACGGCCGAGGCCGCCGGCATGGACCTGCGCGCCGCGGTGCCCGACGGCACGCCGCTGGTGCTCGCCCCCGGCGAGCGCAAGCTGGCGCCGACCGGCTTCATCTTCGAGATTCCGTCCGGCCACGAAGGCCAGATCCGGCCGCGATCCGGCCTCGCCTTCAAGCACGGCATCACCTGCCTCAATACGCCGGGCACGATCGACGCGGACTATCGCGGCGAGGTGCAGGTGCTGCTGGTCAATCTGGGCACCGAGGATTTCGAGATCACGCGCGGCATGCGGATCGCGCAAATGGTGATCGCGCCGGTGACGCAGGTGACGGTGGCCGAAGGCGACCTCGCGTCGGAGACGGCGCGCGGCGCGGGCGGTTTCGGCTCGACCGGCACGCACTGACATGACGCCGCCGGAACTCGTCATCTTCGACTGCGACGGCGTTCTGGTCGACACAGAGTCCCTCGCCAACCAGCGGCTTGCCGAGATCCTCGGCGATCACGGTCTCGCCATCACGATGGAGGAATCGCGCAAGCGCTTCATGGGCCGGACGATGAAGAGCGTGCGCGACATCGTACTGGAGGAGAACGGCATCGATCTCGGCGCGGATTTCCCCGAGCGCTGGCTCGCCGAACTGCCGTCGATCTTCGCCGGCGGCGTCGAGGCCATTCCATATGTGCGCGACGCGATCCTTTACCTGCGGGCCGCCGGAACGCCCTATTGCGTCGCCTCCTCGGCGAAGGTCGAGAAGATGCACCTGACGCTTGGCGCATCCGGCCTGCTGCCGCTGGTCGAGGACGTGCTGTTCTCCGCCTGGATGGTCGAAAGGGGCAAACCGGCACCCGATCTGTTCCTCCACGCGGCGCGGACCATGGGCCACGCGCCGGCTGTCTGCACGGTGATCGAGGACAGCGTCGCCGGGGTCGTCGCCGGCCGCGCGGCGGGAATGCGGGTGCTCGGCTATGCGGCCGATCCGCTCACCGACACACAAGTTCTTGCCGAAGCCGGCGCGGTGGTGTTCGATGACATGCGGGCGCTTCCAGCCCTTCTCGGATTCTGACAGAAAATGACACTCACGGGTTTTCTCACCTATGCGCTGGCGCTCGGCATCGCGGCGGCGATCCCCGGCCCCGGCGTGATCGCGCTGGTGGCCCGCGCGCTCGGATCCGGCTTCCGGCCGACCCTGCCGATGCTGTTCGGCCTGGCGCTGGGCGACGTGGTCTATCTGGCTTTCGCGGTGATGGGCCTCGCCTATGTCGCGTCGACCTTCGGCACGGTGTTCGTCGTCATCAAATATGCCGGCGCCGCCTATCTCGTGTGGATGGCGGTGTCGTTCTGGCGCGCCGGGATCACGACGGAGAAGGTCTCGGCCGAAGTGGCGGGCAGCGGCATATCCGCGTTTCTCGCCGGCTTCATGGTGACGCTCGGCAACCCGAAGGTGATCGTGTTCTATCTCGCGCTGCTGCCGACCATTCTCGACCTATCGACAGTGAGCGCAACCGATTTCGCCGTGCTGATCGCGCTGACCTTCCTGGTTCTCGTCACCGTGCTGACGCCCTATGTCGGGCTGGCCGGGCGGGCGCGGCACATGCTGCAATCGCCGAAGGCGCTGAAGATCCTGAACCGCACGGCGGCGACTTTCCTCGCCGGCGCGGCAGCGGCCATCGCGACACGGGCGAACTGAGGGGCCGGCTACCGCTCCATTCCGTGGACCCCGGGCAACGAGGCGCCTCTCGTCCCGGGTCAAGGGCCAGGATGGCGGCCGGTGGTTTGCCTTCGCGGCCAGTCGCCGACATCGATCCCCCTCTCCGTCTCGCTTCGCTCGACACCTCTCCCCCGCATAGCAGGGGCGAGGAAGGGCGCGCTTCGCCGCCACCGCGCCTCACAGTCGAGACCGGCGTTTGTCAAAGAACATTCCCTTGCCCACGACTCGCCATCCCGGATTGGCTTCGCCAACCGGGGCGTCGTGGGTGGAAGACGGGCGGTCGGAGGATCGCGCTGTCTAATGTGTGTATGCGATCTTGCGACCGCCCCTTCGGTGTTCTTGCGGCTTCCCGTTTCTCTGGCA
>JBAQHA010000455.1:0-16083 GCA_049288075.1 Oricola sp. | reverse complement strand
GGGGAGGGGTGGGCGAGCGCCTCGAGCGCGGTGTCCAGCGATCGCCGGTCGCCGAAGGCATGGCTCAGCCGCACCGCCCAGCTCTGCGGCAGGCCGAGGCCAGTGACAACGGCGTTGAACACCGCCTGGTCGCCCAGCGTGACGGTGGTTTGCCCCGTGACGCCGAGCGCGGCGAGGAAGGCCAGCGCATCGGCCAGCGAGCGCGCATCGGCCCGTGCGGGATCGTTGTCGCCAATATCCTCGATGCCCGCCTGCAGGAATTCGTTGCCGCCGGCCCGGCGTTGCCGGAACACGGTGCCGACATAGCCGTAGCGGCGATGCCCGGTCTCGCCCGCGCCGATATGCTGCAGGCAGACCGGAATGGTGAATTCGGGGCGCAGGCACAGCATCTCGCCCGTCTCGCTCTCCGACAGGAAAATCCGCCGCCGCAATTCCTCGCCGGCCGTGTCGAGAAACGGATCGGCTGGCTGCAGCACCGGCACGTCAAGCCGCTCCGCGCCCAGCTGGGCGAGGATGGTCTCGATGTCGGCGCGCGCCGAGAAGGAGCGAAGGGCGTTCAACGGGACGGTTTCCTCAGCGGCCAAAGACCCCCCTCTGTCCGCTTCGCGGCCATCTCCCCCGCAAGGGGGGAGAATGGGCGCAAACTTCGCCACATTCGCTCTATCTTTGCCATTTGTGGCAGAATATCCGCGCGCTGCATTCTCCCCCCTTGCGGGGGAGATGTCGCGGAGCGACAGAGGGGGGGCACGATGAAGAACGCCATCGGCTACTACGCTCCCTTCGCCCGGTCCTCGGCGTGTTCGGCCAGCATGCGGGCGATTGCGGCGACGATGTCGGCTTCGGCGACCTCGACTTGCGCCGGACGGCTTTCACGCCAGGTGACGTTGTCGGTGATTTCGCCCGACAGGCGCTTGCCCTCGATCAGGTCCTTGACCTGCACGATGCCGCGCCCGCGTTCGTCCGAGCCCTGGATGATGGCGAGCGGGCAGCCG
The DNA here is from genome assembly GCA_049288075.1 of Oricola sp. Classification (GTDB taxonomy): domain Bacteria; phylum Pseudomonadota; class Alphaproteobacteria; order Rhizobiales; family Rhizobiaceae; genus Oricola. Next base: position 15,091 of record JBAQHA010000455.1, on the reverse strand, counting down.
CGCCGGTCGGCGTATTTCAACTGGTTGCCGAATTTCTTCCAGTTGCCCTGGTACATCTCGGCGCGGATGCCTGCGGCCCGCAGGTCCTGCACGAATTTCTGATACTTGCCGAGCGAGGCGGTGTCGCCGTCCATGACGGTGACGAGGACCGGCGCGACCACGTCTTCCTGGCCGAGCTTGCCGAGATTCTTCAAGGCCGTCATCAGGCGCGATACGCCGATGGAAAAGCCCGTCGCCGGCACGTCCTGACCGGTGAAGCGCTTGACGAGGCCGTCATAGCGCCCGCCGCCGCCGACCGAGCCGAACTGCACCGTCTCGCCCTTTTCGTTGGTGACGGCGAATTTGAGCTCCGCCTCGAAGACCGGGCCAGTGTAGTATTCGAGCCCGCGCACCACCGACGGGTCGATCTTGACGCGGTCGGCATAGGCGGCGGCCGATACGAGCGCTGCGATTTGCGTCAGCTCCGCCAGACCTTCGCGCCCGCGTGCACTCTCGCCAAAGGCCGTCTTTTCAAGCTTGTTGAAGAAGCCGAGCCAGTCGGCCGAAGTCGATCCTGCAATGAAGTCGAGAACGATGCCGATTTCCTTTGCACCGAGCTTCGCGCCAGGCGTGAAATCTCCGCTCTCGTCCTTGCGGCCGTCGCCGAGAAGCAGCTTGACCCCTTCGGGGCCGAACTTGTCGAGCTTGTCGAGCGCACGCAAAACGGTCAGCCGTGTCATGCCGTGCGCCGCGTCGCCGAGGCCGATCGCCTCCATCAGCCCGTCCAGCACCTTGCGGTTGTTCACCCGGATCACGTAGTCGCCGCGCGCGATGCCCAGCGCTTCCATCGTGTCGGCCATCATCATGCACATCTCGGCGTCCGCCTGGACACCGGGCGCGCCGACCGTGTCGGCGTCGAACTGCATGAACTGGCGGAACCGGCCCGGCCCCGGCTTCTCGTTGCGGAACACCCAGCCGGCGCGATAGGTGCGGTAGGGAAGCTGGATCTCGTTGATGTTCTCGGCGACGTGGCGGGCGAGCGGCGCGGTCAGGTCGTAACGCAGGCTCATCCACTGCTCGTCGTCGTCCTGCACCGAGAACACGCCCTCGTTCGGGCGGTCCTGGTCGGGCAGGAACTTGCCGAGGCAGTCGGTATACTCGAAGATCGGCGTCTCGACCGGGTCGAAACCGTAGCGCTCGTAGACCGCCTTGATCTTGGCCACCATTTCATCCGTCGCGCGTATTTCGCTGGCCGGACGGTCAGCGAAACCACGAGGAAGACGGGCTCGGAGTTTCTGCGGTTTCTTGGTCTTGTCGGACATGGAATGGCCTGTGCGGCGAGGAATGCGGAAAGTGGCCCGTGTCCTAGCCGATGGTGCGCCATGCGGCAAGGTAGCGCGCTCACCGCCAAGTGATTGGCGCAAATGCGCGGCCGGCCCTAAACCCCTGCCGCCGGCATGTGCCGGTGACAGGAAACCAGGTTCCATGCACACGACCACGCGTATCATCGCTGCGGCGCTTCTCGCCGCGTCCCTGCCGTTCGCCGCAACCGCCCAGGAAGGCCAGGCCGTCGACCATTCCGCCGCCGGTCATACCATGGCCGCTCCGCCGAAGGGCGACCAGGGGCCGTCATCGATGGCGTTCGCAGAAGCCAACGCCGCCATGCACGCCGAGATGGACATCGAGTTCACCGGCAACGCCGACATCGATTTCGCGCGCGGAATGATCGCGCACCATCAGGGCGCCATCGCCATGGCCGAGGTCGTGTTGAAATACGGCGCTGATCCGGAAATGCGCAAACTGGCCGAGGATATCATCGCCGCCCAGGGACCCGAGATCGCGCAGATGCAGGCCTGGCTCGAAAAGAACGCGAAATAGGTCCGCCGTTCCCGTCGCATATGTGCCTGTGCGGTGTCGCAGGCCGGTCTCGCTTTGCGGTCCGACTGCCAACACAATGCGCGAAACGACGGGAGAATCATCGCGATGAAAACCGGACCGGCCGCCACCGTGCCGCCGCCACCGACGGACATGGCCGAAGGCAGCGCCATGGGCGCCTGGCTGGTGCTCGCCTCGTCGATCGTATGGAGCGCCGGGGGCCTGCTTGTGCGGCTCGCCGACGTCGAAAGTCCGTGGAACACGGTGTTCTGGCGCGCCGGCACGGCATCGCTGTTCCTGATCGCCTTCATGCTGGTGCGTGACGGCTGGGCCGGCACGCTGGCGCTGTTTCGCGGCATGGGCCGGGCCGGGCTCGCCGTCGGCCTCTGCTTCACCTCCGCCTCGACGCTGTTCATCGTCGCGCTGAACCACACCACGGTCGCCAACGTGCTGCTGATGCAGGCCGGCGTGCCGCTGATCGCGGCGCTGATTTCCTGGGCGCTGTTCCGCGAGCCGCTCAGGTTGTCGACATGGGCCGCCATCGCCGCGGTGATCGGCGGCGTCGCGATCATGGTGTCGGACTCGCTGACAGGGAGGGTCTCGCCGCTCGGCGACGGCCTGTCGCTCCTGATCGCGCTCTCGTTCGCAACGGCGACGGTCGTCACGCGGCGCTATTCGCACATCCGAATGACGCCTGCCGTCTGCACCGGCTCCCTGGTCGGCTTCGCCATCGCGACGGTCATGAGCCTCGCGACGACGGGTGGCGTGATGGTCGCCGGCGCGCAAATGCCGCCGCTCGTCCTGCTGGGCCTGTCCATGGGGCTCGGAATGGCTCTGTTCACGCAAGGGGCGCGGCTGATCCCGTCGGCCTTCGCGGCGCTGCTCGGAACGGCCGAGACGATCCTCGGGCCGGTCTGGGTCTGGCTGTTCCTCGGCGAGACGCCGAGCTTGCGCACGGTCCTTGGCGGCTCGATCGTGCTCGCGGCGTTGATGGCCTATCTCGCCTGGCAGATATTCGGCCATCACCGGCTGAAGCGAATTCCGCCGCCGGTAAACTGACCGCCGGTAGCGCTCCGGCTTGCCCGCCCGCGCTTCCTGTGGCCTATTGGACCCGTCTGGTGCCCGCATTGCGGGAGAATCGGGAATCCCGTGCGAACCGGGAACGTGCCCAACGCTGTAAGGGGGACGGAACGCGCATCGGGACGGCTTGCCGTCCGGGGCCACTGGCTATGCCGGGAAGGCCGTGCGAACCGGTCGAACCCGAGTCAGAAGACCGGCCAGGCGGAACAGACCGCGCCGCGCGGACAGCGGCGTGGCCGCATCAAGCGTTGTTGGGGACCAAACGATGCTCGAAGACCAGGACCGCCATCCGGCGGCCGCCGCCGCCTTTTGCGAAAACGACCGTCGGGCGGTCTATCGCGCAATCGAAACCCGACGCGACGTGCGCGACCAGTTTCTACCCGACGACCTTTCCGGCGACCTGCTGCGCCGGTTACTGGAAGCCGCCCATCGCGCGCCATCCGTCGGCTTCATGCAGCCGTGGAACTTCATCGTGATACGCGATCATGCGCAACGCGAACGGGTCGCCGGCCTGTTCCGGTCGGCCAACGAGGAAGCCGCCGGCATGTTCGAGGGCGAAAGGCGGGACCTGTACCGTTCGCTGAAACTCGAGGGCATTCTCAAGGCTCCGGTCAATATCTGCGTGACCTGCGACCGGACGCGAGGCGGGAAAGTCGTGCTTGGGCGCACCCACAATCCCCAGATGGACCTATATTCCACGGTGTGCGCCGTGCAGAACCTGTGGCTGGCTGCGCGCGCCGAGGGCGTCGGCGTCGGCTGGGTCAGCATCTACCGCGACAGCGAACTGAAGGACCTGCTCGCCATTCCGGCCCATGTCGAGATCGTCGCCTATCTGTGCGTCGGTTTCGTCGAGCGGCTGTATCTGGAGCCGGAACTCGCGGTCAAAGGCTGGCGTCAGCGAATACCACTCGACGAGCTGGTCTTTGCGGAAAGCTGGGGCGGCAGGGGCTGAACGGCGCACCGCCGAAAACACCAGGCCGATGGCGGCCCGGTGCGTCGTTTCGGTACGGTTCAGCCCTTGGCGCGGCAGCGCACCGGGACCGTGTAGATCAATGTCGCGGAACTGGCGTCGCCGGAGACGAACTTGCCTTTGCGGGCCTGCGCCTTGGTGGTCGCGACGGCGTGGAAGCCGAAGACGGCGTGAGTGGTCAGGTTCCATTCCTTCTTCAGCACGTCTTCCTTCTTCATGCCGGCCTTCACTTTCGCGGCCAGGTTGTCCTTGCAGACCTTGCGCGGGTCGGTGGTCCAGTTGGTCTGGGAGAACTTGACAGTCGGCGAAAGGCTTTTCTTGTAGACGCCCCAGCCGTCGTCATTCGTGGACTGGTAGAAATACTGGTGGCCGATGCGGACTTCGGTCGGATCTTCCTTCATCGCGCTGGAGAGCAGCACCATGGCAATGGTGTTGGAGCCACGCGCCTTGGCGAAGACGCGAATGCCGTATTTGTGGGTGTTGTTCTCGAAGGTCGTGTAGTCGCCATTGTTGCGCACGACGACCGGCTTGATGTCGATGCCTTCGGCGACGACGTCGACCTTTTCGACCTTGCTGGCGGCCTGGGCGGCCGATGCGACGCTCAGCAGCGCGGCGGCGAGGGTCATGCGGATCACGGATGCGTTTTTCATGTTCTTTTCCTTGAATCGCGGGCTGCGTTCGCGGCTCGGCGGGGTGCGTTGGAGCGGTTCTAGGAAAAGTCGTAATGCGTGGTTGTGCGTTGGCTCACAGGCCGGCTTTGCCGGCGATCCGCGCTCTATTTCTCGGGCGCGGCGGGAACGGGAACCTGCGGAGGGTCGTAGCGGCTGGACATCTCCAGCAGGACCTTGCGATTGGCGCCCGGCTCCTTGAGGATGAAGGCGGACGACGAGCGCGCATGCAGCGGGTATCCGCCATTGTCGGTGCGCTCGCGTTCTGTGCGCGGCATGACGGCGATGCCGGTGAAGCCGACCGTGCCGTTGCCCGCGATCAGGCCGCGTACGACGTCGCCGGCCGCGGCGGGCGCCGCAGCCAGAACGAATGCCAGCGGGATTGCGGCAATGCGAAAGGGGACGGACGTCACCGTATCCTGTACATGTAAGGCGAGACGCATTGCCTGCGCGGGCCGTTATAAGGTTGGAACGTGTTGTCCGACTGCCGGTAGCTCCTGTACCGGTTCTCGCACCAGCGGTAATGTTGCGTGGTCAACTGGTATGTCGGCTCGATGCCCGGCCCCGGCTCGTAGTAGCGATAGGTGCGATAGCGGGGCGTTGGCGTGATAATGATGCCAAACGCGCTGTTCGGAAACCAGAATCCGCCATAGGGCCGGTATCCCGGCCGATAGGCGGGATAGCCCGGATAGCCGTTCCAATAGGGGCGGTTGTAGCGCCAGTAGATGTCGCCGTGGACCGGCGCGACCAGCGGCGTGCGGGCTTCGACTGCATGTGACGCGGAGGGCATCGCCGAACCGGCCTGCGGCGCAACGGCGGCGGCGCATGACAACAAGGCGGTGGTCAGGAACATCTTCAGTTTCATCGGAAACCTCCCGGACGGATTAACCTGTCCCTTCGTCACGACTATACACCAGATTCCGGCGGTTCCATAACCGTCAAACGTGACGGTGCGACGCAGGCTCAGGGGCCGTACCGGTGAAACGCGAAGCGTGATAGGAAGTTCCATGAGCGAGATATCCGTCATGTTGTTCGATACGGCCATCGGGCGCTGCGGCATCGCCTGGGGGAAGAGAGGGATTGTCGCGGTCAGCTTTCCGGAAGCAGGCGACGACAAGACGCTTGCCCGTCTGCGCCGCCGCGCCCGGGATGCCAGTGAAGTCGCCGAGGCGCCCGATGAGATCATGAAGGTGGTTGCGGATGTCAGGGCGCTTGCCGAGGGCAGGGACGTCCGGTTCGGGGATGCGCCGCTCGATCTCGGCGGCGTCAGCGACTTTGAGCGCGCAGTATATGACCTGACGCGGCGGATCGCGCCGGGCGAGACCCGCACCTATGGCGACCTCGCGCGCGACCTCGGCGATGTCTCGCTGTCGCGCCAGATCGGCCAGGCGCTCGGCAACAATCCATGTCCGATCATCGTTCCGTGCCATCGCGTCGTCGGCGCGGGCGGCGCGATGACCGGCTTTTCCGCCCCCGGCGGCACCGAAACCAAGCGCCGGTTGCTGAAGATCGAAGGCGCGATCGGCCCCGATCTCCTCGATCTCATGGGCGGCTGATGCGGCCTATTTCCGAAGCTCGATGATCAACGGCCGCGCACGCTGGCGATAGGCATCGCGTTCGCGCGGTCCGATATGGATATTCACCGTGATATCGCTCCCGCGATGGCGGCGATACCAGTCGTTCGGCGCGTATTTGAGACCGAAGGGTCCGACATAGCTGATACCGCCATGATACCGATCGTGTGCATGGTGGCGGTGGCCGACCTTCAGAACCGGCGCGTGTTCCATCGTCCTGATCGCATCGGCGGGAAGCGGCGCCGCGCCTGCGGTCATTGACGCCGGAATGGCCACGACGAGAGCCATCGCCGTCGCGCCAGCAGATGTCAGAAATCCCATCACTTCCTCCCGTGTCAGGTTTCCCCATGATGGAAAACCTAACCGAAAAACCGGCCCCTTCACAGTAACAACTATTTGTTAACCATGTTGCCGCTTTCGTAGGTGGTAGGTCAGCGCCAGCGCAATGCAGTGCCGCAATTCGTCTTCGGCGATTGCCTCGGCCGGCTCGAACACCAGCGCGCGCTTGCCCTCGTAGCGGAAGGCATCCGGATAGAGATCGCGGAAATCGTCGACGAGCCCGGTATGGCAGATGAACAGCATCGCCACTGCACCGCCGGGGCGTTCGCCAAGCCGCACCGGACTGCCGATGCGCGGTTTTGCCGGCGCAAAGCTCGGTTCGCCCCATTTAGGGCTTTCCTCGATCGCGCCGACGCCTTCTGTCGCCGCGGCCGTGTCATGGATGAGGCGGCGCAACCTGTCGAAGAGGGGTTGTTGCGCAATCATTTCGGCCGCGCGAAGGCCGTGCGGGCCGCTTCCACCTCCGGCCGGCAGCAGCAGCCTTCCAGATGGTCGTTGACTAGCCCCATCGCCTGCATGAAGGCATAGACCGTGGTCGGCCCGACGAAGGACCAGCCGCGCTTTTTCAGGTCTTTCGAGATCGCCGTCGAGGTTGCGGTCTTTGGCATGGCGACGAGCGTATCCCAGTCGACTGTCTCCGGACGGTCCGACGCCGGCGGCTCGTGCAACCAGAAATAGGCGGCGAGCGAGCCGAACTCTTGGCGCAATTCGAGCGCGCGTTGGGCGTTATTGATGGTCGAGACGATCTTGCCGCGGTGACGGATGATGCCGGCGTCGCCGACCAGCCGCTCCACATCCTCGGGGCCGAACTTCGCCACCTTCTCGAAATCGAATCCGGCGAAGGCGGCGCGGAAATTTTCGCGCTTGCGCAGGATCGTCAGCCAGGACAGGCCCGATTGGAAACCTTCCAGGCAGATCTTCTCGAACAGGCGGATGTCGTCGCCGACGGGCCGGCCCCATTCGAGGTCGTGATAGGCGAGATAGTCCTCCAGATTGCCGTGCCACGCACAGCGCGTCTTTCCGTCCGGCCCTTCGATCAATCCCCTCACGCGACGCTCTCCTTCGTTCACCCGGCTTTAACCATTTCCCTGAACCGCGCGGTAACCTTGACAACAGATTGACGCGGCAAATCACTTTTTACGGCAACGCGATTCATAATTGAGTGGGGGCGTTGCGTCATGCTTGCGAGGGAAACCTGCTGACAGGGTGTTGTCAGCAGGCCGTCGACGACAAGTAGAGAGTACGTCAGATGTTACCAGCACGCCTGCCCGCGGCGGTTCTCGCCGCATCCGTGGTCCTTGCCTTTCCGGCGCTCGCCCAGGAGCGCTACGGCTCCAAGCCGCCGGTAGTCCTCAGCCCGGATCTCGCCGCCCCCTGGGTGATCCAGCTTGGCGCCGGCCGTTCGATCACCGGGAATTCGCAGCCTTCCAATGCCCAGAAGGTAATCTTCCGGCCGATCTTGCGCCAGACGCCGCCGCCCCGCCAGGTCCAGCAGGCCGCCATGCCGCGCGCCGGCAACCAGGCGCCGCAGCGTCAGGTAGATCCGGTCTTTCTGCCGCAGACGGTCGCCTATAACGGTCCTGAAGCGCCGGGAACGATCGTCATCGATACGGTCGACCGCTTCCTCTATCTCGTCGAGGCGAACGGCCAGGCCCGCCGCTACGGCGTCGGCGTCGGCAAGCCGGGCTTCGAGTGGGCCGGCACGCACAAGATTACCCGCAAGGCCGAATGGCCGGAGTGGCGTCCGCCAGCGGAGATGATCCAGCGCGAAAGGGCCAATGGCCGTATCCTGCCGGTGATGATGGAAGGCGGGCCGAACAATCCGCTCGGCGCGCGCGCCCTGTATCTCGGCTCCACGCTCTACCGGATCCATGGCACCAACGCGCCCTGGACCATCGGCCAGGCGGTGTCTTCGGGCTGCATCCGCATGCGCAACGAGGACGTGACGGAGCTGTACCAGCGCGTCGGCGTCGGCACGAAAGTGATCGTGAAGTAGGTTCGCCTCACCCGGCGGGCGCTGGCGCCCGGTCTTTCCCGATCCGATGCTGCGCTTCGACAATCGGGGCCGCATGGGAGCCATGCGGACGGGTGCGCTCCTAGAGCCGCTGTCCGGTCTCCGCGTGGAAGAGATGCAGGCGTGACCGGTCGAGCGCGATCGGCAGCGTCTCGCCGAGCGGTTCGCCCGATGGCAGCGCCAGAGCGAGGCGAGCGTCCGCCACCCGGCCATGCACAAGGCGGCCCGCGCCCAGCTCCTCGACGTAGTCAATCTCGAGTTCGATATCGGCGTCGGAACGGCCGGCGGCGAGTTTCATGTCCTCGGCGCGCACGCCGAGCGTCAGCATGCCTTCGGGCACGGCCGTGCCGTTCATCATCACAGTTTGATTGCCGATGACGATATGGCCGCTCTCGCCGCGCGCGGTGAGGAGGTTCATCGCCGGCGAACCGATGAAACCCGCGACGAATGCCGATTGCGGCGTGCGGTAAATTTCCAGCGGCGTGCCGACCTGCTCGATCCGGCCGCCGTTCAGAACGACGATGCGGTCGGCCATCGTCATGGCTTCCAGTTGGTCGTGGGTGACATAGATCGACGTCGTGCCGAGCCGTTTCTGCAACTGCTTGATCTCGCCGCGCATCTGCACGCGCAACTTGGCGTCGAGATTCGACAGCGGTTCGTCGAACAGGAAGGCCGCCGGCTCGCGCACGATGGCGCGGCCCATCGCGACGCGTTGGCGCTGGCCGCCCGACAGGGCGCGCGGCTTGCGGTCGAGATAAGCCCCGATTTCGAGGATAGCCGCGGCTTCCGTCACGCGCCGATCGATCTCCGACTTCGGCGTGCGGCGGTTCCTCAGCCCGTAGGCGAGGTTCTGGCGCACGCTCATATGCGGATAGAGCGCGTAGTTCTGGAATACCATGGCGATATCGCGCTCGGCCGGGTCGATCGTGTTGACGATCCGCCCGCCGATACCGATCTCGCCCTCGCTGATCGTTTCGAGCCCGGCGACCATGCGCAAAAGCGTGGACTTGCCGCAGCCCGACGGCCCGACCAGCACGATGAATTCGCCGTCGGCGATGTCTATGGATACCGAGTCGACGGCGCGGACGCCCGCCTGGTAGCTCTTGCTTACGCGGTCGATGGTGACGTGCGCCATTTTTCCTGTCTCACTTGTCGCTTTCGGTAAGGCCCTTGATGAACCAGCTCTGGAAGATCACCACGATCGCGACCGGCGGCAGCATGGCGAGGACCGCCAGCGCGAAGGCCTCGTTGTAGTCGGGGATCTGCGAGCCGACCCAGACCTGGAGGATCTGCTTGATGCCGCGCATCAGCGTGTAGAAGCTCTCGTCGGTGGTCATCAGCATCGGCCAGAGATACTGGTTCCAGCCATAGACGAACATGATGATGAAGACCGCCGCGATCATGGTGCGCGATAGCGGGACCAGTATGTCGATGAAGAACTTGATCGGGCCGGCACCGTCGATCCGGGCCGCTTCCAGCAGTTCTTCCGGCACCGACTTGAAGAACTGGCGGAAGAAGAAGGTGCCGGTCGCGGACGCCAGCAGCGGCACGATCAGGCCCGAATAGGTATTGAGCAGCTTGAGATTGCTCATCACCTGGTAGGACGGCATGATGCGCACTTCCAGCGGCAGCAGCAGCGTGGTGAAGATCATCCAGAAGGCGAGCGTCGCGAAACGGAACCGGAAATAGACGATGGCATAGGCCGCCATCATCGACAGCGCGATCTTGCCGGAGGCAAATCCGATGCCGAGGATGAAGGAATTGAGCGCCATGCGCGCGCCCGTCACCTGGCCGGTGAAACCGCCTCTCTGCGTGAGGACTTTCTCATAGGTGTCGACGAAGTGGCCGCCGGGGGTCAGCATCAGGCCCTTCATGTGGATATCGGCCGCTTCGTGGGTCGAAGTCATCAGCGCCACGACGACCGGCATCATCATGAAGAGCACGCCGATAATGAGGATCACGTGGTCCCAGAACCTGGTCTTGTACATCGTCCTGCCCCTCAGCCGTAGTGCACGCGTCGCTCGATGAAGCGGAACTGGACGATCGTCAGCACGAAGACCACGATCATCAGGATCACCGATTGCGCTGATGAACTGCCGAGATCGTTGCCCCGGAAGCCGTCGAGATAGACCTTGTAGACCAGCGTCAGCGGGTTGTTCGCCGCCTTGTCCTTCACGATCACGTCGATCACCGCGAAGGTGTCGAACAGTGAGTAGGTGATGTTGATGATCAGCAGGAAGAAGGCGGTGGGCGCGAGCAGCGGCAGCGTGATCGTCCAGAACCGGCGATGGCCGGAGCGGCAGTCGATCGTCGCGGCTTCGTGGATCGAGACCGGGATGCCCTGCAGGCCCGACAGGAAGAAGATGAAGTTGTAGGGGATCTGCTTCCAGACCGAGACGACGATCATCGCGAAAGCCGTGTCGTAATAATTGATGCCGACCTTCATCTCCCAGCCGAACCAGGACGCCAGCTTCACGAACGGGCCGATATGCTGGTCGAAGAACATCATGCCGATCAGGCCGGCAACCGGCGGCGCGATCGCATAGACACAGACGAGCAGCGTCTTGTAGGCCGAACTGCCGCGGATCACCGCATCCGCCTTGACGGCCAGCAGCAGGCCGATCGACAGCGACAGGAAGGTGACGAGCAGGGTGAAGACGGCCGTGAAACGGGCGATCTTCTGGTATTCGTTGGAACCGATCGCGTCGGTATAGTTGGCCATGCCGACAAAGGTCGATCCGAAGCCAAAGGGATCCTCGATGTAGAACGACGACATGATCGCCTGCACCGACGGCCAGTAGAAGAACACGAACACCACCAGCATCTGCGGCAGCAGAAACAGGTAGGGAAGAACCGGCGAGTTGAACTGCACGCGCTTCATCAAGACCCCTTTTCAAAGAAAAGCCCGGGGGCGAGCTGCCCCCGGAGCCATGGTCATTCTGGCAAGCCGGATGATCAGCCGGCGGTCTTTGCGAAGCGTGCAAGCAGGTCGTCGCCTTCCTTCTTGATGGTTTCCATCGCGTCCTTGACGGTGGTTTCACCCGAGAAGATGCGGTTGTATTCGCGTTCCATCACGGAGCGGATCTGCGGGTAGAAGCCCATGCGGTAGCCCTTGTCCCAGTTGCCGCCCGGCAGCGAGAGCTGCTGGATGCCAACTTCGGCCGCCGGCTTCTCGTTGTAGTAGCCTTCGGACTTGGCCAGCTCGTAGGCGGCCTTGGTAATGGCGACGTAGCCGGTCGACTGGTGGTAGAACTTCTGGATTTCCGGCGACGTCAGGAAGTGGAAGAACGAAGCGGTGCACTTGTTCTCCTCGTCGGACTTGCCGGACATGGCGAACAGCGCCGCGCCGCCGATGAAGGTGTGGACGCCTTCCGGTATGACCGACTTCCAGTAGGGCAGGAAGGTCGCCGAGAACGGCATCTGCGCCGTCTTCTGAAGACCGCCGAACGAACCGGACGAACCGATCCAGAAAGCCACCTTGTTCTCCTCGAAAGGTTTCTGGTTGTCCGACCAGCCGGCGCCGTAGTAGCCGAAATAGCCGTTGTCGTACCAATCCTTCAGCTTTTCGTACATCATGACGTGGTTCGGATCGGTGACGTTGATCATCGTGTCGACGACGCTGTCGTAACCGTTATTGTTCGACGCGAACTGGAGGTTATGGCGCGAGAAGAAGTTCTCGGTGAATTCCCAGGTGAGCTGCGACTGGACGAGCGGGATGTAACCGGCTTCCTTGAGCTTCGGCGCGATTGCCTCGAACTCTTCCCAGGTCTTCGGAGCCTCGACGCCGGCTTTCTTGATGGCTTCGTCGTTGATGTACATGATCGGAGCAGAGGAATTGAACGGCATACCGACGAACTTGCCATCGGAATCGGCGTAGAAGTAGCGCACGCCCTCGATGAAATCGTCGCGGTTGAAGTCGTAACCGGCGCCCTTGATGAGGTCTTCGGCGGCTACCGTCGCGCCCTTGGCGTTGATGATCGTCGCAGCGCCGGCATCGAACACCTGCAGGATGTTCGGCTGTTCGCCCGAACGGAACGCGGCGATGCCCGCGGCGAGAGCTTCTTCGTAGGTACCCTTGCTGACCGGGGTCAGGCTGCATTCGCTCTGCGACGCATTGTACTTGGTGGCGATCTCGTTGATGACTTCGCCGTTGCGTCCGCCCATGCCGTGCCACCAGGTGATGTTGGTCGCGGCGAAGGCATTTGCGGATGTGGAGAGCAGCAGCGTGGCTGCGAGGATATTGCGGAACATTTGAAATCTCCTGGGTGACGCCCCGTTGCTCGAAGCGGTGCATGCGGCCCTAGGAGAGTCCGTTGAAGCTTTCTTGACCGTTTGGTGAAATAACGATGACAGCTGGTGAAAGATTGGGGACGGCGGGGGGCTGCGAGCCTTCAGCCGCGTCGTTTTTCGACGAATTGCCGAAACGCCGATAGCGTCTCGTCGCTGACGTGATGCTCGATGCCCTCAGCGTCGCGCTGTGCCGTCTCGGGCGAAACGCCGAGCGCGACGAGGCACTTCTCCACGATCTCGTGCCGCTCCCGAGAAACGCCCGCGAGCTTGCGGCCCTTGTCGGTAAGAAACACGCCGCGATAGGCCTTGCGCTGGACGAGTTCCTCGTCGACCAGCTTGCGCAGCATGCGCGCGACCGTCGGCTGGGCGACCCCGAGCCGGGCCGCGATATCGACCTGGCGCGCCTCGCCGCCCTCGCGGATCAGGTCGTCGATCAGTTCGACGTAATCCTCCACGAGTTCGCTGCGCCGCGCGTCGCGCGCCTGCTGGAATGCCTCGACCCGCAATGCGGGATCGCTGCCGCCGGTATCCGCTTCGTCAGGCGCGGTCTTGGCCTTTTCAGCCATCAGTCCTCCCTTGATTTCGACTCTCACTTAGCATATGAAAACAAGTATAGCATATGCTATATTGTTGGAAATCGGAAACGCGCCGGATGCGCGGAGGGAATAGCATCATCGTGACTGAGATCGCCGTCAACGACAGTCTGACGGGGCGCACTGATCGCGCAATACGTGATGTTCTGGACGGTCGGCGCGGTGGCGTCCGCGCGATCCTGCCCTTCTTCGGACCGGCAGTCATCGCCTCGATCGCCTATATGGATCCCGGCAATTTCGCGACCAACATCCAGGCCGGAGCCGGCTATGGCTATGCGCTGCTGTGGGTGGTGCTCGTCGCCAACCTGATCGCCATGCTGTTCCAGTCGCTGTCGGCCAAGCTCGGCATCGTTACGGGCCGCAACCTTGCCGAAATGTGCCGCGAGCGCTATCCGAGGCCGGTCGTCTGGGTGTTGTGGTTCGTCAGCGAGCTCGCCGCTATGGCGACCGACCTTGCGGAGTTTCTGGGCGGCGCGATTGGGCTGTCGCTGCTCGCCGGCATCCCGCTGCTGTGGGGCATGGCAATCACCGCGATCGTCACCTACAGCATTCTGATGTTCGAGGGCCGCGGCTTCCGCTTCATGGAGATCGTGATCGGTGCGATGGTGGCCGTCATCGGCCTTTGCTATCTCGTCGAATTGTTTCTGGCGCCAGTCGACTGGGGCGCGGCAGTCACGGGCCTCGTGACGCCGTCGATGCCCGACCAGGGTGCGCTGCTGATTGCTGTCGGTATTGTCGGTGCGACGGTCATGCCGCATGCGGTGTTCCTGCATTCCGGCCTGACGCAGTACCGCACGCTGCCGCGCGACGACCGCGAACGCGGCCTGCTGGTGCGTTTCTCCAACCGCGAGGTGGTGATAGCGCTCGCGGTTGCGGGCATGGTCAATATGGCGATGGTCATCATGGCCGCTGCCGCCTTCCATCTCGGCCATTCTGAAGTCGCCGAGATCGAGACCGCATATCACACGCTGACGCCGCTGCTCGGCGCTGCCTCGGCCTCCGTCTTCCTCGTCTCGCTGATTGCCTCGGGCATTTCATCCTCCGTCGTCGGCACCATGGCCGGCCAGATGATCATGCAGGGCTTCGTCAATTTCCGCATTCCGATCTGGCTGCGCCGGGCCGTCACCATGATCCCCGCCTTCATCGTCGTCGCCTTCAACGCCAACCCGACGGAGACGCTGGTGCTGAGCCAGGTGGTGCTGTCCATCGCGCTTCCCGTTCCGATGATCGCGTTGCTGCACTTCACGTCGAACCGACAGGTGATGGGCGACTTCGTCAACAGCCGCAAGGTGATCGTCACCGCGACGATCTCCACCGCGATCGTGCTGGGGCTTAACTTCGTTCTGCTCGCCGGCGTATTCGGCCTGCGCCTGCCGGGATTCTAGGCAGTTGTCACGGCGTGGATCTGAACACGCCGGCGAGCAGCAGGGAGGCGAGCGGCAGCGCGAAGGCTCAGGCTCGCGGCTGTCCCGAATCAGGCGCCGCGGAAACAGGCGTTGATGACGGTCAGGCGGCCGTTCATGACCATGATGGAGACGATCGGCGCGGCCGTGCGGTCATAGGGTCCGGCAATGGCTGCGTCCGGAATTTGATGCGCAACTCGACGGCGGATCGGGCCATCCCGGATCTCCCAAGGCGCATCGGGTATGATGATATGGGGGCCGAAGAAAGGCCGGGCGATGAGCCCGGCCGGATCATGGCAGGTGGCA
>JBAQHA010000454.1:0-1807 GCA_049288075.1 Oricola sp. | reverse complement strand
GCCCTGGACCCGTTCTTCACGACCAAGCAGGGCAAGCGGACGGGTCTCGGCCTCAGCCTCTTCCGCCAGGAGGCCGAGGCCGCCGGCGGCCGGCTCGAGGTCGGCCCGTCCGAGCTCGGGGGCACGGCCGTGACCGCCACCATGGGCCTGACCAACGTCGACCGGCCGCCGCTCGGCGACCTGGCGACGACCCTGGTGACGATGGCGGCCACCAACCCCGGCATCGAGTTCCGTCTCGACCTCGTCGACGGCGGGCGCCGGGTGACGCTGCGCGGAGCGGAGCTCCGGCGGCGCGACCCGGCGCTGCTCGACTACCAGAGCGCGCTGTCATGAGCACGCCGCCCGATGAAAGACAGCCCAACGAAGGACACCATCCCGCGGATGCGGACCAGCGAACGAGCGACAAGAAGGAGAGCGACATGGGTGAAGAAGTGAGGCAGTGCGCCTGCTGCTGCGAGGAGGCGAGCGAGGAGGAGCTGCTCGAACGCCTCGACGCGGTCATCGACGAGTACCAAGGCAAGCCGGGCGCCCTCATCCCCGTGTTGCAGATGGCCCAGGGGATCTACGGCTACCTGCCGGAGGCGACCCTCAAGCACATCGCCACGCGCCTGCGCAAGCCGTACAGCGAGGTCGCCGGCGTGGTCGGCTTCTACTCGTTCTTCTCGACCGTGCCGCGCGGCGACAACGTGATCCGCGTCTGCCTCGGCACGGCCTGCTACGTGCGCGGCGGCAAGGCGGTCCTCGACGCCATCAAGGGCCGCCTCGGCATCGACGTCGGCGAGACCACCGAGGACCGCGTGTTCTCGCTCGAGGTCGCGCGCTGCTTCGGCGCCTGCGGCCTCGCCCCGGCGATGTCGATCGGCGACGAGGTCTACAAGCGCGTCCGCCCGTCGCGCGTCCCCGAGATCCTCGCGAAGTACCGCGAGACGGCCCCCGTCGAGGAAGGAGCGGTCAATGTCGCCGGCTGACGGACCCCAGAAGATCAAGAGTCTCGCCGACCTGCAGGCGATCAAGACCCGCACCCAGGCGGAGACCGCCCTGCGTGAGGACGGCTACCACGTGCGCCTCACCGTGCACATGGGCACCTGCGGCATCGCCAGCGGCTCGCGCGCGGTGCTGGCGGCGGCCCTCGAGGAGCTCAACGAGAGCGGCCGCACCGACGTGCGCGTGACGACCTCGGGCTGCATCGGCGCCTGCGAGCACGAGCCCGAGATGACCGTCGAGGTGCTGGACGAGGAGCCCGTGCTCTACGGCGACCTCGACGCCGAGACGACCCGCCAGGTCTTCCAGGAGCACGTACTGGGCGGCAAGCTCGTGCCCAAGCTCGTCGTCAGCCTCGGCGAGGGGGTGCGACCGTGAACCCCGCGACCGCCGCCAGCGACGCAACGAGCACTGAAGGGACACCCACGATGACCATCCCCCGCATCCACCTGATGATGTGCTTCGGGACCGGCTGCCTGTCCTCCGGAGCCGAGAAGGTGCGCGACGCGCTGCTCGACCAGCTCCGCGCGCACGACATGGCCGACGAGGTCAGCATCATCGAGACGGGCTGCAACGGCTTCTGCGCCGGCGGCCCCCTCGTCGTCGTCTATCCCGGCGGCGTCTTCTACAACAAGGTCACCCCCGAGGACGCGACCGAGATCGTGGCCGAGCACATCGTCAAGGGCCGCCCCGTCGAGCGTCTCATGTACCGCCACCCGACGAGCAAGGCCATCATCCCGCTCTACCAGGACATCCCGTTCTTCGCCCGGCAGGACCTGCGCGTGCTGCGCAACAAGGGCCGCATCGCCGCGGAGAGCATCGAGGA
>JBAQHA010000453.1:0-6595 GCA_049288075.1 Oricola sp. | reverse complement strand
GTCTATCCGACGACGCCGCCGACGGTCGACTACCGGCTCACGGAACTCGGCCACTCGGTGCTGGAGCCGCTGTCGGCGCTGATCGCCTGGGCCGAAACGCGCCATGAGGACATCCGCGCCGCGCGGGACGCCTTCGACGAAAGCGAAGAACTGGCGGCGTAGCGGCCAAGCAGACACAGGATTGCATGGACGAGGGGCCCGCCGGGCCCCTTTTTCGATTCCGAAATCAACCACCTGGACCAATTCAATGAATCAGACTTCCAGCTGGCTCGCCCGGGCATTCGGGCGCGGCCGCGACAATCGCGCGCTTCCGAAACCCGCCGAAACGAAGGCTGCGCCCTGGGGCTTCGTCGCGATGCACGCGGCGTCGTCGGCGGCGTGGACGTCGGCCTCCTATGCGGCCCTGTCGCGGGAAGGCTTCATGCGCAACCCGGTGGTGCATCGCTGCGTGCGGTTGATCACCGAGGCGGCCGCTGCCGTGCCGTGGCTCGCCCATGAGGGCGAGGAGGAGCGGCCGGATCACCCGCTGATGGCGCTGCTCGACAGGCCGAACGGCAGCGACACGCGCGGGACCTTTCTCGAGGCGCTCCACGGCCATCTGCTGCTTTCCGGCAACGCCTATGTCGAGCGGGCGGGGGCGGGGACCGACGCGCAGGCGCTTTACCTGTTGCGGCCCGACCGGGTGTCGGTCGTTACCGGGCAGGACGGCTGGCCGGTGGCGGTCGACCATCAGGCAGGGGCCGTGAAGCGCCGCATCCCTTTCGAGGAGGCGGACGGCTCCGCCCGGCTGCTGCACCTGGCCCTGTTTCACCCGCTCGACGACCTGCGCGGCTTCGCGCCTTTGGAGGCGGCGCTGATGGCACTCGACATCCACAATGCCGCCGGCGCCTGGAACAAGGCGCTGCTCGATAACGCGGCGAGGCCGTCCGGCGCGCTGGTCTATGCGCCTTCCGAGGGCGGCGGTCTCGCGCCAGAACAGTTCGAGCGGCTGAAGAGCGAAATGCGGGAGGAATATGCCGGCGCGGCCAATGCCGGGCGACCGATGCTGCTGGAGGGCGGGCTCGACTGGAAGGCGATGGGCCTGACGCCGAAGGACATGGATTTCGTCGAGGCCAAACACGCCGCCAGCCGCGACATCGCGCTCGCCTTTGGCGTGCCGCCGATGCTGCTCGGCATTCCCGGCGACAACACCTATGCGAACTATGCCGAGGCCAACCGCGCCTTCTACCGCCTGACCGTTCTGCCGCTGGCGACCCGGACGGCGCAAGCCTTCGCCAACTGGTTGGGCGAAGGGATCCGGCTGGTCCCCGACGCCGACGCGATCGAGGGGATGTCCGCCGACCGCGACGCCCTGTGGCGGCGGCTGGAGGGGGCGACGTTCCTCAGCGAGGACGAGAAGCGGGCTGCGGTGGGGTATGGGCCGAGGGGGTAGCGGCTGCTCCCTACCTCCCCATTGACGGGAGTTCGGAGAAGAAAGCGAAGCGCAGCTGATCCGGGTGGGGGTAACAAGTCTCCTCGATCGAGGTTCTTACCCCCACCCGGCTCTGTCGCGCTGCGCACGCCACTCGCCGGCCTCCCCTCGAGGGGGAGGCGGGGAGCGTCGTGGCCACACCCGGTTCACCCCTCACCCAGCTGCGGCTAGCTCGCTTCGCTCACAAGCCTCGCATCCCTCTCCCACAAGGGGCGAGGAAAAATCAGGAGAAACCCATGACCATGACGGACCTGTCGCCGGCCGCATCCCTGTGGCTGGCGAAGACCGCCGGCGCGCTTGCCGGCGCGGCGATATCGCTTGCCTGGCTGTTGCCCAAGGGCAGGCGCGAGGCGGGCCTGCGTTTTCTGGCTTCGATGTCGGCGGGCCTCGTGTTCGGCGGCACGGCGGGGCTGGCGGTGGCCAAGAAGCTCGGCATCGCGGCGAACCTCGCGCCGCACGAGATCGCGCTGACGGGCTCGGCGCTCGCCAGCCTGTCGATCTGGTGGGCGATCGGCTTCGCGGTGCGCTTCGGCGAGAAACTGACGGGCGGCCGGGCCAAGGGAGGGTGCGATGAGCGCTGACGGAAAGACGCTGGAACGCAAGTTCAACCGGGTGGAGCTTTCGGCTGCCGCCGACGGCGTCATCGCCGGCTATGCCAGCGTATTCGGCGCGGTCGATCTCGGCCGCGACGCGGTGGAGCGCGGGGCGTTCTCGAAATCTCTAACAGCTCGCGGGGCGGGCGGCATCCGCATGCTGTTCCAGCATGATCCGGCCCAGCCGATCGGACGCTGGACGGCGATCCGCGAGGACGCGCGCGGGCTCTATGTCGAGGGCAGGATATCGACCGAGGTGTCCAGGGGCCGCGAGGTTCTGGCGCTGCTGAAGTCCGGCGGCCTCGACGGGCTGTCGATCGGCTTCAGGACCGTCAAGGCGAGGAAGGATGCCGGCACCGGCGTGCGCCGCATCATCGAAGCTGATCTCTGGGAGATCTCCGTGGTGACCTTTCCGATGCTTCCCGAGGCCCGCGTGACGGCCGTGAAGGCCGGGCGGTTGCCGACGGAACGCGAATTCGAACGCTGGCTCGTGCGGGACGCCGGGCTGACCAGGAGCGAGGCAAAGGCGGTGATCGCCCGGGGCTTCGCTTCGCTCGGACGCGGCCGGGACGGCGCGACCGGGGAGAAGGGCCTCGCGGAGACAATCCGCGCCGCGGCCCGACAACTCCAACCGACACGAGGAACACGATGAAACAGGAATTTTCCGTCGCTCCCGAAATCAAATCGGCGACCGGCGACGTGGGCGAAGCCTTCGACGATTTCATGCACGCCTTCGACGAGTTCAAGCAGGCAAACGACGAGCGCCTTGCGCAAATCGAGGGCCGCTTTTCCGCCGACGGCGTGACCAATGACAAGGTCGAGCGCATCAACCGCGCGCTCGACGAGCAGAAGCGGGCGCTCGATGCGCTGACCCGCAAGCAGGCGCGCCCGCCGCTCGGCGGCAACGAACCGGCGATGCCGAGCGAGCACAAGGCGGCCTTCGAAAACTATGTGCGGCGCGGCGACGAGCGCCGGCTGCAGGCGCTCGACGCCAAGGCGATGTCGATCGGCTCCGGCCCCGACGGCGGCTACCTGGTGCCGCCGGAGACGGAGGCGGCGATCGGCGCGCGACTGCGCGCCATCTCGCCGATCCGTGCCATCGCCACCGTCCGGCAGGTCTCCGGCTCGGTGCTGAAGAAGCCTTTCGCCATCGGCGGCCCGGCTGTCGGCTGGGTCGGCGAGACTGACGCCCGCCCGCAGACGGCCTCCCCGACACTTTCCGAACTGCAGTTCCCGACCATGGAGCTCTACGCCATGCCGGCGGCCACCGCGCAGCTTCTGGAGGATTCGGTGGTCGATATCGACCAGTGGATCGCCTCGGAAGTGGAGGCGGCCTTCGCCGAACAGGAGGGCGCGGCCTTCGTCGCCGGTGACGGCAACAGCAAGCCGCAGGGCTTTCTCGACTACCCGGCGGTGGCGGAATCCGGCTGGAGCTGGGGCAATCTCGGCTATGTCGCGACCGGCGTCGACGGCGCGCTGCCGGCCTCCGACCCGTCCGACGTGCTCATCGACACGGTCTATGCGCTCAAGGCCGGCTACCGCCAGAACGCCTCCTGGGTGATGAATCGCAAGACGCAGGCGGCGATCCGCAAGATCAAGGACGCCGACGGCAACTATATCTGGCAACCGCCGGCGGCAGTCGGCCAGAACGCGATGCTGATGGGCTTTCCGCTGGTCGAGGCCGAGGACATGCCGGATATCGGCTCCAACGAGACGGCAATCGCCTTCGGCGATTTCGCGCGCGGCTATCTGGTGGTCGACCGCACCGGCGTCTCGGTGCTGCGCGATCCCTATTCCGCCAAGCCCTACGTCTTGTTCTACACGACCAAGCGCGTCGGCGGCGGGGTGCAGGATTTCGACGCGATCAAGCTGTTGAAGTTCGGGACGGCATAGGCAGTTCCGAGACGGCGGCCCCGGAGTCTCCTTCCGCCGGGGCCGCCGTTCATTCCTTCGCTGCCTTGAGTTCTTCGTGCTCGAACGCCGTCTCCATGAGGCGGATTTCGCGATCGGGTGCGCCCCGCCGGCGCGCGAATTCCCGCCAGCGGCCGGTGACATCCGCACACTCGCGGATGATTCGGTCGCCTTCGGCGAGCGGCAGGAAATATTCGGCATTGGCGCGGAGCAGCCCGAGGGAAGCGGTCGCTTCGTCGAAATCGATATTGGTGGACAGGATGCGCGGGGAGTCCGGAACCGGATTGACGTCGTAGAGGGGGCTCAATGTCCAGCCCTTTCGACCGGTCCACAGGAAGCCGTGATTGCGGAAATGATCGTCCGTGTTGGAGACGAGGATCGTGAAGGCGATGCGGCGGAACAGCTCGGCGCGGTCCTCGGCGGGCGAGGCGCCATGAGCGCCAATCGCCTCGACAAGCTCCAGATAGGAGCAGTTCCGGTCGCCATCGGCGTGCTCGGTCATCGCCATGGCTGACATGAATGGCACGCGTTGGGCTTCGTTGCCGCCGGGCAGTCGGAGGCGGTCGAAACGGCGGGAGAGGAACACCGTTCGCCCCGCGGCTTCGACCAGTTCGTGGTCGGCGACGCGAAGGCCGGCTGCCGCGGCCATGTCGAGCGCGATCGCTTCCCAGCGTTCCAACGAATGATGGTCGCTGTCCTTCGGAAATTTCGCGATCGAAAGGCTTCCGTGCTGATCGAGTACCGATGCCTTCGGGCGCGCGCCCCCGAGGGACGATCCGGGCGCGAAAATCAGAACGAGGTCTTCGTCGGTTTCTTCGCCGCTTTCGATGCGCCGCGATGCATTCAGGAGATCGCCGAGCGCGAGCGTGGACGGGACGCCGCCAGGCTGGGGCGACTGGAAAATGCCGTTGATGCGGAAACGAAGTGCTCCGAGCCGGGTCTCGTCCGATACGCCGAGCAGGTAGTCCGCTTCGTGCAAGGCGCGCGGGCGGCGTCCCTCGCGTTCGGCCAGGCGGCGCTCGCGACGGTCCATCAACCGGCGGCCCCAGGTATCCGGCGCGCTGTCGCCGAGCGTGCCGAACATTTCGCGACCGGCGCGCGGATGAAGGGCGCCGCGCCGAAGCGGCAATGTCGGATCGAACTGGAAAGCCTCGGGAGATTGCAGCCAGTCGAGATCGTGCTCGTAGGTGATGCGCTCGCGGCCGCTGCCCGGATGACGGCGCAGCGTTCCGACATGGCGGCTCTGGCCGAAGGCGTCGAGGAAGACGTCGATGCTCATGATTCCCTCGGCGCCCGCTTTCGGAGCTGTTCCTCGGCAAGCTCCGCGCCGAGTTCGTCGCGGATCGTTCCCCATCCGTCAATCAGGCCGAGCGCCTGCAGGACCATGGCATAGGCCCCGATGGAGACGCCGGGATCGCCCTTCTCGATACGGCCGAGTGTGAATGTGCTGATCGAAGCGCGTTCGGCGATGAGCTGCTGCGTCAGTTCACGGCGCAGGCGTGCCTCGCGGAGCCGCGCGCCAAGCATGCGCAGTTCGCGTTTCGTCGAGGGTGTGGTGCCGATCTTCGTCTTCATAATTAGAGACTTTTGCTATTCAGATCATCTCAAGATAGCAAAAAACTAATATTAATCAACCGTCGCAGCTAAGCGGCCATCCTTGAGGACGATCCATGACCTATGCCCTGATTGCCCCTCCGGCGGCGATGCCGGTTACGCTTGCCGAGGCGAAAGCGCATCTGCGCGTCACCTCCGACACAGAGGACGAAACGATTGCAGCGCTGATTGCGGTCGCGACCCAGTATCTGGAGCGCGATACCGGCCAGGCGCTGATCGACCAGCAATGGCGGGCCTGGTTCGACCGCGTGCCGTGCGATGGCGTGCTGGAACTGATGCGTTCGCCGGTGCGCGGCATCGCTGCCGTGACGATCTATGATGTCCACGGCAACGCAACCGTGCTCGACGGGTCGGATTATTACGTCAACCTCGTCGCCCGGCCGGCGCGGGTGCGCCTTGCCGACACCGTGACCGCGGCGATGCGGGCGAACGGCATCGAGGTCGATTTTTCAGTGGGTTATGGCGAGGCGGGGACCGACGTGCCCGACATGCTGAAGCGGGCGATCCTCGTGATGGTCGCCCACTGGTACGAGTTCCGCGGCGTATTCGACGCCGCCGACCAGCCGGTCTCCGTTCCGGCGCTCTATGCCCGGCTGACCCGGCATTTCCGGTTTCTTTCGGTATGACCATGCGCGGAACCCATTTCGACCCCGGAAGACTGCGCCACGAGATGGCGCTGCAACAGGCGGTGCGCGCGGCCGACGCGCTCGGCGGTCAGACGGAAACCTGGGAGACGGTCGCCACGCTCTGGGCGCATCTGGAAACGGCAACGGCAAGTCCGGTTTCCCGCGCCGACGGCGAGGAGGCCGAGATCACCCACCGCGTCGTGCTGCGCGCCGACGCACGGGTCCAACGCGGCATGCGGCTGGTGAAGGGCGCCCGGATCTTCGCGATCCGGGCGCTGCGCGATCTCGACGAGACGGGCCGCTACATCGTCTGCCGGACACGGGAGGAAACGCCATGAAACTGACCATGCGCCTGACGCTGGACGGGATGATCCGGGCGC
>JBAQHA010000452.1:0-1560 GCA_049288075.1 Oricola sp. | reverse complement strand
GGAGATTCCGGTCGGGCAAGGCTGTGTCATCAAGCCCGAAGTCGTGGCGCGAACGATGCCTCTGATCGTCGCCTTTCACCGCGAGAGCGTGCCGAGATCGATCTTCGAGGTGACGCCGCAATCGCTGAAGGGCGCCTTCAATGTCGACGGCTATTTCAGGGAGATGATCTTCGAGCGCGTGCCGGACGACACGCCGCTGACCAAGGCGATCGACCAGCGCCTGCCCTGGCTGAACGAGATCCCGTTCGAGGGCAGTAGTTACCGAGTCTTGGATCCGAGCGGGCCATTCGGCGCAAGAAGCGATGCGCGCCTCGCCCAAACCGTAACCGACTACTATTTCCGGGATTGAGCCATCACCGCGCGGCCCGCCTGCGACAATCTGTCACCGTCGCAGAGAATCTGTTAATGTCCCCGCCGGCGGTTTGGGCGCCGCCGGACAATTGGGGGACAACACATGAATATCTCACGCAATTTCATCCTTGTGGGCGGACTCTATCTTATGGTGGGCATCGCGCTCGGAATACATATGGGCGCTTCCGGCAATCACGCGGCGGCGCCGGCACACGCCCATATCAACCTGCTCGGCTTCACGCTGATGACGGTGTTCGGCCTCGTCTACAAGGTGTATCCGGCGATGGCCGAAGGACGGCTGGCGCTCGTGCATTTCGTGCTGCATCTCGCGGGCAGCCTCGTCCTGCTGGTCATGCTCTACATGCTGGTGACCGCCAGAATCACCGAGGCGTCCATGGTGCCGCTCGCGCCGATCGCAGAGGTGCTGATCCTGCTGGGCGTGGCGATTTTCCTCTGGAACGCCTTCAGGAACGCCAGATAGGCGGCCGAGGGAACCGGCACGGTCGCGCTCGAATTCGTGATCGGCTATTCCCTTGGCGAAATCCTGCCGTTGGGGTACCCTTTTTTACTGTCCGGCACGCTCCGGACCAGGGAAAAGGAGCAGCGCATGTCCTACAAAGCACTGGGCCTTGGCCTCGCGGCAGCTCTCTTCGTGACCGGCGGCGCTCTTGCGTGTCCGATCCACGAGACGGTCGCGCAAAACCAGACGCCTGTCGATTATTCCGCCTTGAAGAAGGTGGAAGTGGCCGAAGTGCCTGTCGACGCATGGCTCATCAAATACCTCGACGCATGGCGGAAAGCCTGAGCGTCGACTGATCTCCACTCACTCGTTCTCCCGGCGTTTCCCAGAGACGCCGGGATTTTTCGTTCACGGACGGAAACCGGCGATGGAACGCTTCGCGGTACCGGCCGTTGTCCCGCTGAAAGCACACGGGAGACGATCCATGCCAACGCAGGACCGGGAAACGAAGATCATCTATTCCAACGGCGGCGGCGCGGGCTGGTTCATCGCCATCCTGCTGCTGATCGTGATCGCTGTGGGCGGTTTCTATCTCTTCAACAACGGCATGTTGGGCTCCGACGACGTCAACGTGACCATCGACGTTCCGGACGAAATCGTCCCGGAACCTCCGAAGCAGTAACGGCAGGGCCGAAATGAAAACGGGCCCAGCGGGCCCGTTTCCTGTTGACCGAACGGCCGGCTCAGAT